>CAKVCF010000001.1 GCA_934725795.1 uncultured Clostridia bacterium
CAATGGCTATTCAAACGCGGCAATTGATGCTTTAAATCAAGGCGAAAAGTTGCTTTCGTTGTTAAATGATTTTGGTGAAAAATATTCTTCCCTTGCTGAAAGGGTAAAAAGCCTTGCGTTGGAGTTGGAAGATATAAACGAAACTGTGCAAGAGATAAAAGATAACAACATTTTTGACCAAGAACGTTTTGATTATATCGATAGCAGGCTGGATTATATCAAATCATTGTTCCGCAAATATGGCGGCAATTATGAAAATATGGTTGCATATTTGCACAAAACTGAAGATTCACTTTTCAATTTAACCAATAGTGCAGAGTTATATGAAAAATTAACCAATCAACGTGCAAAAATTGTGGAAAACTTGATGTTTGAACAAAACAAACTTACCGATTTGCGCAAAAAAACTGCCAAAGTATTGTGCAAAAAGATGGAAGAAGAATTGCATTCGCTTGGCATGCCTAACGCACGCTTAGATATTAAATTTGACCATATACCAGAAGAGTATAGTTCAACAGGTGCTGATAGGGTGGACTTTATGTTCAGTTCTAACTTAGGTTTTGAGCCAAAAGAACTTAACAAAGTTGTTTCAGGCGGTGAAATGAGCCGTGTTATGTTGGCATATAAAATTGTTGTAAGCGAAGTTGACGATATTCAAACTGTTGTGTTTGATGAAATTGATAGTGGTCTTAGCGGCAACATTGCTATGGTTGTGGCTGAATATATGGCAAGATTAGCGCAAGTTAAGCAAATAATTGCCGTTTCACACTTGCCGCAAATTTGTGCAATGGCAGACCATAATCTTAAAGTTGAAAAGCATTCAGCTGACAACACAACAAAAACACAAACCACTCTGCTTTCAGGTGAAGCCTTGTTTGCTGAAATTGCAAGATTGATGGGTGTTGCAAATCACACAAACAACACAGTGGCACAAGAACTTAAGAATAAATGTAATTTATATAAACAAAATTTAACCAAATAATCTTTATTGTTTTTGCATTGATGTTTTGTTTAGCATTTAAGTTTGGCTTGCTGATTAAAAAACGTTAAAATTTAGCAAAAAAAACAAAACAAAAGCATAAAAAAAAGCCTGAATTTTAGGCCTTTTTTGTTTTGCTTTTTCAAGCATATTAAAATTATTTTTTATCTTCTTCTCTGTTGATTTTTATTGCGGACACTGGGCAAAATTGTTCACAACTGCCACATTTGATACATTTCTTTGGATTGATTTCAGCTTTGCCGTCAACAAATTTGATTGCGTTAACAGGACAAATTGAAATACACGCACCACAGGAAATGCATTTTGATTTGTCAACCATAATATTCTCCTTTAATATATATGCGAATCTTAAATTTTTTGCCTTTAATTGGCTTAAAGCAACTTGTTAAACACCAATTCAAATTGCTAAAAATATTCTAGCATAAATAGATAAAAATGTCAATATTTTATGTAATTTGTTGACATTTGGTGGAACAAAAGCCGCCAACACAATATCTTGCGCTGATTTGTTGTGATTTACCTTTTTTAAAGTAAATTTGCGCTTTTGTTTTGCGATTTTTAACAGGTTTTTGTGCTATTTGTTTGTGGCTATTTAATAGATTTTTTATCTTTTTATATTATATTTTTTTATGATTTTTTATCAATTTTGTGAATAATTTTTTTAATATTTATTTTTTGATTTTTATGGAATTAAAATTTGAATTTTTACGTCAATTTTTTACGTTTGTTGTTTTGCGGATTTGTTTGCTTTTTAAAAGAGTTAAATATAAAAATATTTAAAATTATTTGGAAATTTTTACATTTTTGGGTAGAATAAAATTATGAAGTATGATGTGATTATTATTGGTGCTGGCCCTGCAGGGCTTACTGCAGGCATTTTTGCTGCGCGTGCTGGGCTTAAAACTTTGTGTGTTGAAAAGCTTGGCGCAGGTGGGCAAGCGTCAATTGCTGCTGAAATTTCAAACTACCCTGGATTGGGCAAAATTTCTGGCTTTGATTTAGGACAAAAAATGGCAGAAGATGCTTTGGCTTGTGGTGTGCAAATTGAATATGAAACTGTGCAAAAGTTAAGCCAAACCAAAACTGGATTTGCAGTTAAAACAAAACACAATAATTACACTGCAAAAAAAGTGATTTTGGCATGTGGTGCAAAAGTTAGACATTTAGGCATTGAAACTGAACAAAATTTTGTTGGCCGCGGCGTTAGTTATTGTGCAAGCTGTGATGGCACGTTTTATAAAAACAAAGTGGTTGCAGTTGTTGGTGGTGGCAACACGGCGATTGGCGATTGCTTATATCTTTCACGCTTGGCAAAAAAGGTGTATTTAATTCACCGCAGGGATGTTTTTACTGCAAACAAATTAGATTTTGAAAAGGTTAAAGCACTTGAAAATGTTGAGATAATCACAAACGCAATAGTTAAAGAATTGCAAGGAGAAAATCAATTGCAAACCATTGTTGTAAATCAAGGCAAAACAACTAAAAAATTAAAAGCAGATGGGCTTTTTGTTGCAGTTGGCTATGAACCTGATTTATCTTTTGTTGATATAAATATCAAAAAGGACAAATTTGGTTATGTTTTAGTTGACGAAAACAAGCAAACAAGTGTAAAATATTTGTATGCTTGTGGAGATATAACAAGCAAAAAATTCAAACAAATAATCACAGCGGCAGCGGATGGGGCAATTGCTGGCAATAGCTGTGTTGGAGAGTAATGAAAAAGAAAGCATTTGGGGTTTTATTTAGTTTTGTGGTGGCAGTGTTGTCGCTATGTGTTTGCTTGCCAAAAAATTCAGCAGTTGCTAATGCGGCTTCGGTTGAAAACAGCAAGCAAGCATATTTTTTAATAGACGATAGCCCTTATGAATCAAATATAGCCGCAGGTTCAGCGTCTGGTTACAATGAATATCTGCTTGGCGAAACAAATATAGAACCAATTTCAGCAGAAGCAAATCAAGGTTTTTATGTTGTTGGTTGGCGTGTTGTGTTCAGTCAAGTTGGTGCAAGCACACCAGTGGTGCGTAAAATTGGCGAAACCGTTGTTGCTGACAATCAATCAGTTTTTGAAACCAACAGCTTTTCAGTTACATATCAAGCAGAATCAGGAAGTTTTGATGTTGAATATACAATCAACTATGAAGACATAGACGGCGATGGCAAAACAGAAAAAGCCACAATAACAACTTCACAAATTGTTGAAAATGTTGTTATCGACCCCGTTTTTGATTATATTTACACAAATGTTGAAATCACTGATTTTGTAGCTTTGCTTGATTTGGCAAGTTATAACAATTTATCAATCTCAAGTTCAACAGAACTTTTATATAAAAGCCAAACAACTTTAGTTGATTCAACCAAGTATAGTGATTCAATCCTTTTAAAAGACGGCAAATATTATTATTTTGGTGATGTTTACACTGAAGATGGTTTAAGTTTTTACACATTAAACACACGTTCACCAAAAGTTGATGATGGCAAAACCACACAAAAAATTGATTTAGGTGTTGGACGTTTCCGCTTAAATGAACAAGTTGCGTTTGACTTAGACGTTAAAGTTAGTGAAGATTTAAACCAAAGCAACAACATTGATTTGCAATCGGTTAAAACAAGTTATGTGGACTATAATGGCACACAAGTTGAAGAATATTTGTCAACAGAAGGCGAACGAACATTTGCTCAAACAAAAGATGAATATAAACGCACAACAAGTGTGGCTTTTGACTTTAACATGTTTGAAACACAAAATTTAAACATCAATTTAAAGCCAACATATCACAAACTTTATATTGCAACAATTGTGCCACAGATATCAGGTGCTGATGCAGCAGAAAACAAAAACTTTATTCTTGATGCTTTAAACATACCTTCAAACAACTATTATTCTCAAATTGATGAGGTTAAATATTTTGTAAAAGACCCTTCAGCAACAGGTTTGTTAGGTTTTAAAGTTACAGCAAATGATATTGTTCAAAATTTAGGCTATAACTATTATCGGTTTGCAAATATGTCTGCAACTATTTCAACAGCAGCCATAACCAAAAACAATTTAAGCATAACTGGTGAAATTAACCAAGATTTTGACGTGGTTGTAAATTATACACCTATCCTTTATAAAGTTGATTTTAAGTTTGCACTTTATGATTCAACAAGCAAATTGATTAGCCATATTTCTGGTCAATTTAATGTGGAAGATTCAATATATCTTGAACGCGGAGCAACAAGCGAAACAATACAAAAAACAGCACTTTCAACTAATATTGGTTACACATTTGTTGGTTTTGTAAATGAAGAAAACACCACCAATTTGTTAATCAATGACGGCATCACAATAGGGCAAACCACAACAATAAGCATTGATGAATTGCGCCCTTCAAATAAAACAATTTATATTTTGTTTGTTGAAACTGAATATAGTTTGAGAATGAACAACTTAAACAACATCAATTTAAATGATGGATTAAACACTGTTTATCCAGTATCAGCAATGAACTTAAACATTGCACGTGAAGATAATATTATTGCAAGCAGTTTGCAAGGCTTAAAAGCAGCAAATGTTCAATTGACATTTGATAAATTCATCAAACTTGGTGATGTTATAACAGTTACAACAAAAGTTAACACTGGTTTTAAAATTTTAGGTTTTGGTTTTGATGCTTCAATCAAACTTTATGACGGCACAACCTTTGAAATTGAAATCACACAAGCCTTTTTGCAAGTTTATGACCAAGCAAACACCACCATAATTGATATGTTTGATTTTGAAGATTATGAAACTTACAATTTCACATACACATTGAATGGTGCGCCAAACGCAAATGGTGAAAACACCTTAATGGCTGATTTAAGCGTTGAATATAATGGAACGACTTATAACAAATCTAACACAACTGAAAATGTAAAGTATGTTGAAACTGGCACAGATAAAGCGCAATTTATCTTAACAGGTGTTCACCTTTACGATAGAATCAAACTTATTTCAACAGCAAAAAGTTACCTTGGCGATGATAATACTGAGATTTATTATTTATTCACAAAGTTCACTGAAAATTCAGTTATATTTCCACTTGTTTCAGTAAGCGATGCAAATTCAAGAGCAATGGTTTACACCGTGCTTAAAAACAATGCAGAAGTAAATGTTTTATATACAATGCCTGGTTTAAGGTTGAGTATTTCAGTTGATGATGCCAACGCTTTTGACCTTGTTGAAAGTATCACACAGGGCACAACATATTTGCTTGATTTGGATGGCAACACACAAATAACCTTTGATACAAACACTTTAATGGCTAATCAAGAACTTTCACCTTCAAAAACTTACAAACTTTACATTGGCAACAATTTTGCTTTTGGTTATGAATTGAAAGGGTATGATTTTAATGGAACTGAAAGTTTAACAAAAAACACAAATTTTGAATTTACAACAACCACATCAACACAACTTCACACAATTCAAATTTTAACAAACATAACACAATATAAACTCACATTTAATCACACAAAATCAATCACGGAAGAGCCGTTTGATACAAGCACTTTAACAATAACAGTTTCAAATTTAACAATTGAATTTGACACACTTAAAGGTTATTATGTTTCACAAGTTTATTTTAAAAATTTACTTGGCAGTTATCAATACTCAAAGGCTCAGTGCGACAATAGCTTTGCTGAATCAACTTATAGTTACACATTCACAGCAGACGAATTGAGCGAACTTATTGTAAATTATTCAACAATCCAAGATGGCGTAACATCACTTGATATGTGGTTTGTTTACACTTTGCACACTTATGAAATAACTGTTAAATATGGTTTTGTAAACAGCAAAGGCATATATGACCAACGTGTAAGTTATCCAAAAATTACAGCAACAGCTGATGATGAAAAGTTATATTATAGAGATTTAGGTGAATCAATAGTATTCTTTAACATTCCTTACGGCACAGAAGTTGTTTTAACGGCAGACTCAGTGTTTGAAGAAGGCATTTCACCTTATGGTTGGGATGGCTACAATAAACAACCAGGTTTTAGTTCAAACCGCACTCAATTGTTTATTGAAAAAGAAAGTTTAACATCAAATCAAACTGTTCAATATAAACTCAACTATAATTCATACACAATTAAAATTGAAAGATTTAACAATTCACAAGATCCAATTGTACAAATCAAATCACCACTTGATAATAGTTTGGCAGACAAGATTTCAAGATTTGATAAACTTTCAATTGAAATGAACGCTGATAGGCAAAATGGTTGGCGTTTTGTTAATATGTACTATTACAAAACAACATACCAAGTTTATGAATATAGTGAAGAAACATTTGCTTCAACAACACTTTATTATATTGACGGGGCAAGATATGTGCTTAACACAGCAGAATATGATGCGAATATCACATATTACACAAAAGAAAATGTTAGAGTGGATTATTCCGCGTTTGCTGAATACACTTATAACGAAGCTGATTGGGAACAAACATATTTAAGTTTGTATGTTCTTGAAGGCAGCGAATATAAACACAACACTTCAACAATCTATGACGCTTCAAAGCAATATTATGTTTATAAAAACACAAGTTATGAAGATAATGAGTTCAACATTGTAAACTATCTTGCACAAGTTGATGCAAATGGCGTTTATTCAATCACATTCTATTGTGTTTATGATTATATCGACATAACTTTTGATGTCAAAGCAGGCTTGCTTGGCTATTCAAAAATTTATTACGACAATGCTCAAACAGAAGTTCAACCTATTGATTTTGCAAAAATTTCATTCAGCAAAGTCAGCAACACAAATGTGGAAACAGTACTTGAAAACGGAACATCTGTTTCAATCAATGACTACTCAATTAAAGTTAAGATTAACCTTAACACTATCGACCTTGACGGCAACACAATTTCACTTGCTGCGGGTGTGGCGTTAAAACAAGCGTTTGTATGCGATGCAAGCCTTGGTCAACTTACAATAATTGATAACGGAAATGGAATTTATGTTTTAGAGTTTATGATTGCATCAATGCTTGAAAACAATTGCATTTCACTGAATGATAGTTTCATTGTTTACTTAAATTATCAAGTCCAAAATAAAAATATGGTGTTAACAACCAACATCCAAGCTGAAGATTTCTATATGTCTAAATCAGGCGATACGATATTCAGTATGGGCGTGTCCGAAAGTGCTTATGGTTTTGGTCCAAACAGCAGCAGCTCAAACGGTTCAACAAAAATTTCACTTATCGGCAACGATTCAATAGCATTCTTAAGCAAGGTGCTGGTAACATACATGTTTGTTCCACCATATGCTACAAATTATAATCAATATTTTAAAATTTCAGGTTTAACAATTTACAATTTAAATTCATCAACTGACGTGTTTGGATTTATAACTTACACAAAAGGTGATGTTATCAAAGCTGTTAGTGCAGACGAATTGAGCCGCTACGGCATAACACAATTATCGTTTGAAAATCAAAAGTTTGATTTCCGCTTTGTTAATGATTTGTATATTGAATTGACAGTTGAACCAATTATAACAATCAATGCAGAAAATAACAGTTTTTCAGTTTATTTTGATTGTGATAATATGGGCAATGGCAACGAACAAACTTTAACAGTTGGTCAAACTTCAGCAAGCAACATTGAAATGGCAAAAACCTTGCAAGACTATGTTGTTATAACTTACCACAAAAACATTATACAAAATGGTGTAAATGCAGGTTATTCAACTGAAAGCACAACACCTGTTGATGCAGGCACATATCTTGTAAAAATTGGATTTGCTGGTTTAGGTGATTGGGCATGGCTTTCAAATTTAACTTATAACAAACCAGTGTATTTTATAATCATGCCAAAAGAAATTGAAATCATGGTCCAAGCAGAAAAACCAAAGTATGAAAAAGAGTATGAAGGCAAAAATGCTTATAATTTCACAAACATTGCATCATTGTTAAATTATATTTATTTGTCGGATGGCAGCAAAACCTATCCATATGCCGAAGCTAATTCAAATTTAAGCCTTGACATGTCAAAACTTGTTGCAAGAATAAGTTACACAAATAACAACACTCAAGTATATTCAGGCATTGCAACAAAAACTGGCGAATTGCACAATATTCATCTTACAGGGCTTGTGATTTCAAACACTAATTTCAAGCTCAAAACAGATAATTTATTGTTTGAAAATGTTATAAAAATCAACAAGAAAGAAATAACATTAGATGGCGTTAAGGTTTATGATAAGGTTGATGATGGCACGGACGCAGCAGAATATCAAGTTGACGCTCAACTTAGATGGATTGGTATTTTAGGCAACGATTTGGTTGAATCACCAAACCCTGATAACCTTTCACTTAAGTTTGCAAAAGATGCTAACGGCAATGTTAAAGTTGGCTACAATGTTAACGTTGTGATTGATGCCAGCCGCGTGCTTAAAGGTGAAGATGCTGACAACTACACAATCAAGGTTAATGGCACAACAGCAAATGTTTATCCATACAGCTTAAGCACCACTGTTGAAGGTTTTGGCAAAATCGAAGTGCGCAACGATAAAGGTTTAATAAATCCAATATATGGCACAAAGCATGAGTTGGCAGGTTTGATTCCTATCGGTGCAGAACTTAAAGTTGAACTTGTGCGTGTTGATACACCTGAATATGTTGCACTTTATCCAAATATCTCAAGATATTTAAACCGCAATCGCAACTATGCAATAGGTTACAAAATCAGTTTTGTAAATAACAATATAACCACAAACTTAAGCAATAAATTGACACTTGTTTTGCCAACAGTTGCAAGGTTAACCAACGCTTTAATGTTAAACAGCAACAGTTCAATTCAGTTGGAATATGATAGTGTTGACGGCAATCTGGTAATTGACCTTAGCCAAACAAATTATGAGCCATACACATTTGTGCTTGTGCAACAAAGGGTGTTGTTAAAACCATGGCAATTAATTTTGATTATATCTTTGGCAGTGCTTTTGTTAGCAGTTATCATAATTGTGTTTGTGATTGTGCGCAAACGTAAAAAAGAAAGATATAGTTTGAACGAAAAAATTTAGGAGAATTATGTTTGAATGTAAATATAAATACGAGTTGGAAGATAGCCTTATAAGTGCAAAATATGTGTTCCGCTCTCAAAAAAGAAAAAAAGATAAAATCATTGCAGCCTTAATACCAATATTATTGGTTGCAATGGTGGCACTTTTGATTGTTGATATAGTTTACAAAAAATCATTTGTGCTTGATATTGTGCTTATTGTATGTTTGATTGTTTTGCAGATTATGTATTGGCTTATTCCAGTAAGTTTAAACAGATCTCAAAAAAAGTCGTTCTACGCGCAAAAGTTAGACACTATGGATTATCTTTATGTTAAAATTGATAATGCATCATGCACTGAAATTTTGCTTAAAGATGATGTTGAACAGGCAAAAAATATTCACTCACTTAAAAGTTTAACCAGCTATTTGGAAGATGACACACGTTTGATTTTGGTTTTCAACAGCGCAGAATATGTTTGCTTAAGAAAAGCCAACATTACAGGCGATATAAACCAACTTAAAGCTTTGCTTGAAAAGGTTATGGTTAAAAAGAAAACAAAATAAAGTGATAACTTAATCCAATAAACGCAAAATATCACAACTTAGTTTTATAAACCGATTTGTTAGTTGACGCTAAAAAATCATGTATATCTTAAAATATAATAAAACAATTTATTTATCAGCAATTATAAATTAGTTTTGTTGTTAAATATAAAAAAGATGCCAAAGTCTGTTGGCATCTTTTTTTAATTAAATGTGTAAATTTAATATGATAAAATCTTATATGGTAAAAATTAAATACAATCAAAATTTAACATAATTTTAAGCAAACACAAATTTAGGTTATGCGTTGTCCCTTGGCTGTGTAGGTCTTGGTTGGACAGGACGTTGCACAGGGGTTGTACCTACTGGTTGATTTGGTTGCATTGGCCTAGTTTGTTGCATAGGACGTGGTTGTGGTTGAGCTTGAACCCTTGGTGCTTGCATTGGTTGGTTTGGTTGGACAGGACGGTTTACAGGTTGTGTTGGAGCATAATTTGTTGCACGTGGAGTGTCATATGAACCACCAAACGCACTTGTTGGCATTTCTGGCAACACATTTTCAGTGTTGTTTGATTTTGCACGCTTTAACAATTTTGCTTTTTTATTTGAAAGGCCAATATCGTGCCTGCACACCAATTTAAAGTGAGCAAATTGTGCACTTGTTGGAACAGCAGTTTTGTCAACAGCAAGAGAATAAAATTCATCAGCAACACGCACATCGCTAACAACACAAAGCAATTCGTTATAAGTCCTTTTTGCGTTTTCTTCAAATTCTAAATTCATTTTTGTTTGGTTGCCTTTTTCTTCCAACTCGTCAATCATAAGCATGGCACGTTCAATGGCTTGTTTTTTAAGCTCAAAGTTTTTATCAAACAAAATAACATCTTTATCTAAAATGTCTAAAATATTTTGCCTTGTTAAAAACATAATAATGATAGCAACCAAGGCAACAACAATGCCTGCGATGCCACCCCACATAGCAATTTTTTCTAACATAATAATCCCCCTAAGATTTAAGTTACAATTATTATAACAAATCAAAAATATTTTAACAAACAATTTATTTAATTTGCAAAAACAAATTATGGTTTAATTAGTGTTAATTAAAATTAAACAACAAAAATATTTAGATTAAAAATAAAACAAAATTATTTTTTAACAGTAAAAAATCAAAATAAATTGTAAAAAATTGAATAAAAACAATAAAAAAATAACTAAAAATAATTTTTTTTGACATTTTTTAAATATTTTTGCCTAAATTTTTATATTTTAGTTATTTTTATTTTTAATTATTTTAAACCAATTTAATTCTACACTTAGTTTGATTAAATTTTAGAAAATATTTAAAGCACCAAATTTTATGCTTTGGTTGTTAGTTTGAAAAATTTGTTATTCTATAAATTTTAAGTCCACTTTCAACCACACTAACATTCAATTCATCACAGGTAGTAATGTTGCCGTCAGCCATAACTTTTATTTCACCTTCAGGGCGTTTAATGTTCACAGTGTTTTGCCAAAATTGCTTTGTGTGTTCGTCATAAATTTGGCTGCCATTATCAAATTGTAAAACATAAGATTTGCGCTTGTTTGGTTCAAGCCCTGTTGAATAACTTAAATTGAACAAACCATCTTTTACATTTGCAAGCGGATTTAAATGTTTGCCATTTAACAGCCCGCCATTTGCAATTGAAAGTTCATAAACCATTTCATGTTTAGGCTTGCCTGTTTTGTTATCAATCACAACTTCAAAGTCTTCAAACTTGTTGGCATATTTTAGGCTTGCAACCTTTTTGGTTATAAGGTTTTTAACTTTGTAAGTATTGTAAATTTCATAAAGTTCAACACTTGCGCCAATAACAATGTTGTTAAGCACAACAGTGCTGTTCATAATCAAATAGTCAACCGCTTCTAACTTGCCTTCGTAAATTGTTTTAATGGCTTGAATTGGCAGGTCGCTTATCTCTAAATAACTTGCAAAGTCGTCATTTTCACCAAGCGGAATAATGCCAAGTTTGATTTTAGATATATCTTTAACATTGTTCAAAAAGTTGCCTAAAATATAATCATCACCAATCACTGCAAACTCTGTTTCCATTTGTTCAGTTAATTCTTTTGTTGTTTGGCTAAAGTCCGCCATGTTCACAAAAAAGAACACTGAATATTCTTTATTTTCAGTTTTTAAATAGTGAACAATTTTTTTAGCAATTCTTTCAGCACCCTTATTATATTCTGTTGGGGCAACCATAATGTTTAACATATTTTTATTATAACCAAAACAAACCTAAAAGTAAACAAAGCACAAACAAATCTTAAATAAAAAATAAAAAAACAATTAAAAATATTTTCCAATAATTATTAATCCAAATAAAATTAGAATTTTTGTTATGAATTTGTTAAAGTTGTATTTAACGTTTTATTATTCGCCTATTATACTCGCCAGGGCTCATATATTTAAGTCGAAAGTATTAATTTTAATAAAATTAGATTTTTGTTTGACATATTTCGACTTAAATATTAATATTTAAATAGGTGGCAGTTTGAGAAAAATTTCTAAGCAAAATTTTAAGTCGTTTTTCATGTGGGTAATAATATTTGCACTTACCCTTATTATTTCTATGAGTGGTGCGTATGCTTACTTCACAGCAACTGCAGAAAAAAAACAATCAAGTTTAACAACAGGCATTATCAAAGTTGGCTTTGTTGCGGACAGCACAAAGATTGTTGAAACTGGTTCATCAACACAAGTTGCAACAAAAATAGTTCCAGGTTCAAGTGTTACATATCAAGGTCTTGTTCAAAACACAGGCACAGCCGACATGTACGCAGTTCTAGAATGTCATGTTACAGTTGATGGAAACACTGTTCAAACACAATATTATACTGCAACAGGCACAAAGTTAACTTACGAAGATGCACAAAACGCATTCACAACTGGTGCAACACCTATTGCCGTAAACGCAACTTCTCAATTTAAAATTGAATTTGTTTTTGATACTGGTTATGATAATTCATATAAAAATAAAAGTGCAACATTGCAGGTTGTTGCACGTGCAATCCAACAAAGCCATTTAACTGCAGTGCAAGCAACAAATCAATTGCTAAGTGGTTATATTCCTGCAGACGCTTTACCAGCCGCCTACACAAGAGTTGAGTATATAGAAACAGCTGGAGAAGCGTATCTTGACACTGGAGTATATCCAGCAGAAGTTCAAAATTTAGGGCTTGATATGAAATATGATTCATTAGCATATGGTAAATGGATGTTTGGATCACGTTCATCATACGGATCGGCAGACACATATGGTATTTATATATCTTCAAGCAATGAATATGGATTGCAGATTGGCGGCGCTACGGGTAGCAATAGATTCGCTATTTCAAAACCAACGACAGGTTTACACACCTTGAAAATAATGCAAAGCAAAGTATATTTTGATGGTACAGATGCAAAAGTCTCTATAACAGCAACAACCACAGCAAGCACGAAAAAATATCCAATGTGGCTTGGAACAATAAATCAAGCAAATACTGCTGATAGCGGTCAAAATCGAAACTTTATAGGAAAAATTTATTATTTTACTTTATATTCAGGCACGGATCTTGTTAGAAAGATGATACCTTGTAAAAATTCAGCGGGTGTTGCAGGAATGTATGATATGTCGACGAAGACGTTTTATGCAAGCAAAACATCAACAGCATTCACAGCAGGTCCTACAGTTTAGTGAATAATTAAAACATAAAAAAGGCACATGTTTGTGCTTTTTTATTGAGTTGTAAACAAATATTAAAAATTATTATGCTTAAAAAAAACAATATGATATATTATAAAATAGAAAACTTTTTATTTATTGGAATTTTAAAAGGAAAAAACAAATGACATATATTATTTTAGGTGCAATTTTTGGTGGAGTGTGGCTTATCACACTTATCACTTTTGTTGTTATGTATAAGAAAAAGGGTGGCAATGCATCAAGTGAAGTTGATGCTGAAAAGCTGAAATCTTTGTTTGATAATCAAAAAGAACAAAACCAACTTGTAAACAATATGATTATGCAGCAATTGAAAAACAGTGAAGTTACAACTCAAAACACAATCAATGGTTTGACTGTTTTGCAAAAACAAGAATTTGAAAGCATTTCAAAGCGTGTTGACGATTTAACCACACGTAACGAACAACGCATTGAAAAATTGACTTTTGACGTGAATTTGGCACTTAACAATATGCGCCAACAAAACGAAAAGCAATTGGACAAAATGCGTGAAACAGTTGATGAAAAATTGAATAACAGCCTTTCACAACGTTTGAACGAAAGTTTTTCAAAAATTCAGCAAAGTTTGGAAAGTGTTAATTTAGGGTTAGGTGAAATGCGTAGCCTTGCAACAGGCGTTGGCGACCTTAAAAAAGTGCTTTCAAATGTTAAAGTGCGTGGTGGATGGGGTGAAGTTATGTTAAGTTCACTTTTAGAGCAAATGCTTGCACCAAGCCAATACGAGGCACAAGTCCAAATCAAAAAGAACAGCAAAGAGCGTGTTGACTTTGTTGTTGTTATGCCTGGCAAGGATGAAAATGAAGTTTGGTTGCCAATTGATAGCAAATTTCCACTTGAAGATTATAACCGACTTGTTGAAGCCAGCGATACAATGGACAAAGATGCCATTGAACGCGCTCAAAAACAACTTGTTAAACGCATAAAAGAAGAAGCTAAATCAATCAAAGAAAAATATATTTCTGTGCCAGATACAACTGATTTTGCAGTTATGTTCTTACCAATTGAAGGGCTTTATGCAGAAGTTGTGCGTGATGTTGATTTAATGGAAACATTGCAAACACAATATAAGATAGTTGTGTGTGGACCAACCACTTTAACTGCATTATTAAACAGTTTACAACTTGGTTTTAAAACCTTATATATTGAAAAACGCAGCAGTGAATTGTGGCAGGTTTTGTCGACATTCAAGCAAGAATTTGAAAAGTTTGTGGCTCTTTTGCTTAAAACTCAAAACAAAATCAGCGAAGCAAACACAAACATTGAGCTTGCAACCAAATCTTCACGCAAGATTGCTAAAAAGTTAGGCGATGTTAGCCAAGTGGTTGGCATTGATTATGACGAAGGCAACAATGACGGCGACCCTAATGATGAATTGCCACCAATTGAAGACTAACTTAAATTTATTAAGGCTATTTGCTGGCAAATGCTTGTTTAGGCTTTGATTGCGAGAAATTTTGCCTATACGTTTAAAAAGCGCTTAAAACGTCAAAATAACAATAAATATTACAAAATTACACATAATACGCATATGAAAAAGCATTTTTGCCGTGCGCTGTTATGTGTGATTTTTGTTTTTATGGCCAGTGTGTTTTGTTTTGTAAACAGACAAACTTTTTTGTGCTCTTTACCAGTTTGCACTGCAAGTGGAGAAATCAATAATTGTGAAAATAGCAATAGGCAAACAGAAAACTTAGAATTATCAACAAGTGCAAGAAAAGACAAGCAAAACTTTGCATCAAACAATTTAAAAACCAAGGCGTACACACAAAAATCTAATCTTGCAACTTGTGAAAACGAAAAAATTGAGTTCGAGTTTGGCCAGAAAACATTCATTTACAATTTGAAATCGAATATCAAAAAAAGTGATATTTTCAGCATTGACTATAAGCTTAAACAATACAATCGTTTTGGCACAAGGCAGCAAAGGATTGACCTTTTAAATCACATGTTGAATGTTGGATTTGACAGGCAAGTTGCAATAAATTATATTTTTCCAAACCTTAAAAATTTGGTTGATAGAATGGCAAAAAATATTTATGTAAAACCGCAAAATGCAACAATTTCCACAAACACTAACAGCGAAAAAGTGTTTTATTTAACCAAAGAAAAATCAGGGCAAGAGTTGAATAAAAATAAGTTATATTTTCAAATTGTGAATGCATATTTAAATAATTTGCCACTTGTATTTAAGTTGCCAACAAACAAGCTCAATCCAACTGTGTTTGCCGAAAATTTGGCACAGCACACACATTTGCGTGGTGATTTCTCAACAAATATTGCCAGTTCATCAGCTGACCGCAAGCATAATATAAAAAACGCATTGAACACTTTAAACATGCGTGAAATTTTGCCTGGCGAAGTGTTTTCTTTTAACAAAACCATAGGCAAACGCACTGAACAAAATGGCTATCGTCCTGCCAAAATTATAGTCAATAATGAGTTCGTTGACGGCTTAGGTGGCGGAGTTTGCCAAGTGTCAAGCACACTTTATAACACAGCACTTTTATCTGGGCTTAAAATTGTGGAAGCAAACAAACATAGCCGCCAAGTGGCATATGTGAAATATGGTTTTGATGCTATGGTCAACTTTGGCAGCAGTGATTTAAAATTCGAAAACACAACAGGCACGAAGCTTGTTATTGTAACCAATTTTAGTCAAAGCAAAATTCGCATTCGTATTTTTGGTGAGGATTTAGGTCAGGTTAAATATAAGTTGGTGAATGAAATTGTTTCGATAACTGAGCCAGGTCAAGAAGAAAAGCAGGATACGGCAGGCGAATACACTGATAAAGTTGTGTATAAAGACCAATCATTCGTGTTAAAAAAAGGCACACGTGGCATGGAGATAAAATCATATCGTGAAAAATATGTTGGTGAAATGTTGATTGATACCGAGCTTTTAAGATTTGACAAATTTAAACCAACAAATGCTGTTGTTGTTTATGGCGCAAAAGATAGACCGCTTGAACAAGTGTTTGGCATTAATCTTTTTGCTTAAAATTTTAAGGGGCAGCAATTTCGATTTGTTATTTTTTAATATGAATAATTTATAAATGAATTGATTATTTAGATTTTGATAACATGATAATAATTGGCTAATTTTAAATATAAAAAAAGGCCGATTAAGGCCTTTGAGACATAGGGTAAATAATGTTCATATTCACATACACTTTGAGGTTTGTGATTGCTTTGTACGCCTCTAATGATTGGTCTGGAACATACACTTTTGTGTCGGTTCTTGATTGATACGGGCCAAGAATGTATGTTTCAATTGTTGGTGGTGTTACAGCCAAGAAAATAAATTCTTTCATAATATTATTTTCTGCTATGTCGCCGTTTGAATTGCCGAAAGAGTATGCACAAACACGTGAAACTGTTTCAGGTATGGTTATGCTTTTTGCCCCGCCGTTAAACAAAAAATATTGATTTATTGTTGTCAATTGAGGTGGTATCACATAATCTACATTTGGCATACGATTATACATAAATATTCCTTTTGGCAAGCTTGATTGTGTAAAATCAGTTAAATCGATATTTGTTAAAATGCTGCGTTGAGTGGCTGTTCCAGCGAAAGCATACTCTCCAATTGAAGTTATTGTGCTTGGTATTTTTATCACGCGATTGTTAAAATGGCTTGCACAAAAAGCATATGTTCCAAGCGTGGTAATGCAAGATGGAATATTTGCCATATTTATGCCTTTAACTCTGCTTAAACCATAAGATTTAATTTCGGTTAAGTTTTGCATATCATTAAAATTCATGATGGTTGTGTTTTCACATTCCCAAAACGAATGGTCGCCAATTTCTTGCAATTCATCGTTTAAATATAAGTTCATATAAGTTGGTGTGTGTGAGAAATAGTATGGCCTTGTTTTCAATGTTCCGCTTGGCATGTGATAATCAATTGGCGTTGTGCTGTTTGTATAATTGTTAAATACCATTTCCAACTCTGCTGGAGTAAGAGCATCCAATGTGCCTGTTGTTACAAGCCCGTCCGCACCAAAAAAGGTTTTGCCTTTCAACACATCTTCTGCGGTTGCATTTGCAGCAGAAGCATCAAAGTGAGGAATGGTTTTTATTCCTGCTGTTATTTCAGCTGGCGTAGGGTTTGAATTGTGAACAGTTACGTTTCCACCTTTGTTTGTTATTTCTGTTTTTTGATTGATTAATTCAGTTTTTATTGTTTCAATTGCTGTTGACATATTATCTCCTTTTATTCTTCTTCAGGCGTTTCGGTTGCACTTGATGAACTGCCTGTTTCAGTGTCTTCACCAGTGCTGGCAGACGTTTCCGTTTGGTAACTTCCGTCTACTACGGCGTCTATTTCGTTAGGTGAAGCGTATGTTCCATTTATGATAAAATCCAGTTCATTATCAATGTGTAAAAGCTGATAATATATTTCAATTTTTCGTTCAAGTTCAGCTATTCGTTTTAATGCTAAATCTAAATCTTCTTGCATAATTTTCTCCAAATTTTTAATGTTAAAAGTTGCAAATAAAAGATAGTTTCTTTAAAAAAATTCAAGCAATCTTTTTCCTTTTATTTATCATAAAAATTTAAAAATTTGGCAAAAACATGTCAAAATATTGTGTATGTAGCGTAACATTTCAACAAATAATCTAAAATTTTATCAAATCTTTTATCAAAAATTGCTGCAATTCTATCAAAGAATAAAGAAAAATCGCACTATAAAGAAGAAAATCGGTTTATTTTATTTGCAAATTGTAAAAAGTTAATTTATAATAAAAATAGGAGAATAAGTATGTCAAAAAACTTAAAAATTTCTTATATATTAACTTTTGTTCTTTTTGCTCTTTGCTTGGCATGGAACACTTTGCTCAACTTTTTTAATGGCGTTGGTGTAACATTTGTTGCAATGTTTGCCCTTGTTTTAGCAATGATGATTATTATAATTGTTGACCCTGCAACACGCAAAAGATTTATGGATATTTTTGTGCTTGGTGCAGTTTTGTTAGTGCTTGAAATTGTTATATTCTTTGCACTTGAATTTGGCGGCGCAAATATTCAATATTTGATTGCAGAAGCAGCATATGGCACAAGCAATATTTACACAGCTATGCATGTTTATCAAAATGTTATCGCTTGTTTTGCATTTGTATTCTTAGGCTACACAATTTTCCGCCTTATTTGCGAAATAAAAAATGTTAGAATCGGCTTTGTTGAAGTTATTTTAGGCAATCAAAAAATTCAAAAGAAAGAGCGCACTGCAAAAGAACTTGAAAATGGCAGTTTGGCAGATAAACCTAAAAAAGATGAAGAACCAGATTTAGATGAAGAGAGCGAAGATCAAGTTATTGAAATCACCATACCAGACGAACAAGATAACAATGAAGAATAATTTTAACTGGTATTTTATAAGTTTGTTAGGTTAATTAAATTTTTAATTTAAGCAAAAAAAAATTTGGCATTTTGCCAAATTTTTTGTTATGATATAAGTAAGAATAGTGTGCAAAGGTTAAAAATAAAAAAGGCCGCATTTAAAAAATATTTAGGCAGGAGTAATTGAATGAAAAATTTTTCCGCAAATAAATATGTAGCAAGCAAAACTTCACGTATAGTGATTGGTTCTTTTTTAATCCTTCTTTGCACAATATGTTTAAGCATTACAATTTTAGGGTTAAGTTATAAATATGTTGACAGTGCTTCTTCAGCAACGGTTACTCAAACATATTATTGTATTCTTAAAGTAAATGGTAAAAATGTTGTTTTAACTTGTACCGATACTCAGGAAGAGGGGTATTCAACTAATGGACAAGTTTGGAATGGACTTTGGTCTAAATTGCTGTCAACTGGCACATTTAAAGAATCACACAATCATGGCTATCATGAATATAAAATAACAGAAAATTTTGATACGTTTAAATCATTTTTTAGTGATGCAGCTTCATTTGCTGATATAGGGTATGTGCATCTTTTTACGAATATGTCATATGAAGATGAATGGTCTATGAGTTGGTTCTATGCGACATCAAAAGATGAGGCACTAAAAAACAATAGATATGTATACGAATTAAAAATAGTTGCTGTCCGCATAAGCACATATAATCAATTGCTTTGGTTCAAAGAAAATTATAAATCAAAATCAATAACAAAAGCTTATTTGGAAAAAGATATTGATTTAGGTGGTGTTGCATGGACACCTATTGGCAGTAATAACAAAAATTCATTTTCTGGCACTTTTGATGGTCAAAAGCATACACTTAAAAATTTCACAATAGCAAAGAATAACAACGATTACTATTCTGGCACAGGATTTTTTGGTTATATTCAAGGCAATGCGACAATATCAAATTTAAATCTGGTCAATGTTAAACTAGAACTTGGTAACACGGCAAACAATTCTAGAGGTTTTGGTATTGGCATTTTAGTTGGACATCATGGTTTTTGGGATGATGATACCTATTATCATGACTCTGTATATAGCACTTTATCAATAAACAATTGTGCCATAACGAATTGCTCAATTTCAATTCCAAAAGGCTTAAACACTGCAATAAGTGGCAATGTGTATTGGACAGGAGGTATGGGGATTGGTGGTTTAGTAGGCTCTTCAAAATCCAATGTTAAAATTTCAAATTGTTCAGTACAATGTGATATAACAATCGGTGGTGCACTTGGTTCAACTTATGAGAGCAATAAATTATGGGGAATTGGCGGAATCATGGGGGCAAGATTAAAAGGCATTTCTAATGTGCCAAATGGGAATATCAATATATCTAACTGCTTATATTCAGGCAAAATTAGCACAGCAAGCCGCAAAGCAGAATTTGGCGTGGCAGGCATTTTAGGCATAGCAAACTGCTTAGCCAGTAGCAGTGTTTCTCTTAAAGCATTCTTGAACAATAATTTTGTTGATATGTATTATTCTTATACGGTGCTTGGTTCAGCACATCCAATTTGTACAGGTAACAGAGTTTCACCTTATGGCATGGTACAAACACGCGACTTTAACTATACAAATTCGTATACAAGCAACGGCGTTAGCCCTGAAAATAGACCATTTCAATATGTTCAAATGACAAATAACTATTTTGGATTTAAATCGAACTCAAAGCCAAGCGACATTAGTTCAATGTTTATGATGTTTTACAGTACTTCGTCAAAAAATTTTGAGGATTATACAACAGCTAAATACTATACGAAATATAACGATAGTTTGGTGGCGGAAGTTCCTACTTATAAAGAGTTCGATTAAAAGTCAATTAATGTGTATAAAAAATAACATGATTTTTCGATTTGATGTTTATTAATACGAATGCAATATTGCTAAATATTTTTGCTTAAAAAAATTTTAATGGCATAGCAATCGTTTGTGTGAAATAAAATTAAATTAAGCGTTTAGCAAAAAAAGTTTGGCGTTTTGCCAAATTTTTTAGTTCTATTGTTTGTAGATAAAATTTGTATATTGTTATACATAGGGTGTGATGATAGTAAACTAAAAAATATTTTGTTTAAAAGATTGGTTTGTTCAAAATTTGTTTATAACGCATTTTTATTTTAAATTATAAATTTAACAAAAAAGTTTTTCATTTTGTGTTGACAAGGTTTTTTGTTTATGATAATATAGAGTTACACCAAAGCAGGTGTTTTTTTAAGCAATAAACTTGAAATTCACCTAATATGAGTTAAAAAATGTGTTTAGCAACCAAACACGTTTACACAATAAAAGGAGAAATTATGGCAAAGAAAGCAAAAAGCAAAAGGGAAAAAATTATTTTAGAATGCACAGAATGCAAAAATCGTAACTACAACACAACTAAAAATAAAGCTAATGACCCTGACAGATTAGAACTTAAAAAATTCTGCCCAACTTGCAGAAAAGAAACCGCACATAAAGAAACTAAATAGGAGATATTATGGCAGATAAAAATAACAATCAAGTTGAAACAAAGGAAATTGAAAACAAATCTAATGGCAAGGTTGTTGAAGTAAAAGCTAAAAAAACAAAACAAAAGAAAAACAAAGATAAAAAACCAAATAAGTTTGCAAAATCTTTGAAAGATACTGGTGCTGAGCTTAAAAAATTAACTTGGCCAAAATTTAAAGATGTTGTTAAACAAACCAGCGTTGTTTTGGTTGTTGTGCTTGTGTTCACACTTGTTTTGTTCGGCCTTGATAGCCTTTGCTCTTGGCTTGTTGGTCTTTTGTTCTAGGAGGGTGAAGTATGGCTATTGTAGATAACAACAAAGATATTGAACCAAAATGGTATGTGTTGCACGTGTTCTCAGGTTATGAAAACATTGCAAAGCAAAATTTGGAAATAACAATTGATAAATATGATTTGCATGATCGTATTTTCCAAATCGTTATTCCTATGGAAGACGAATTGGTTGAAAAACGTGGCAAAAAGGTGCTTGTGCCTAAAAAGACAATGCCTGGTTACATTTTGGTTAAAATGATTTATGGCGATGACATTTGGCATGCTGTTACTCGTACACAATACATCACTGGCTTTGTAGGTCCAAAAGGTAGACCAATTTGCATCACAGATGACGAAGCACGCCGCATGGGTGTTGATGGTGCAGCTGTGCATGAAGCAAAAATGGATTTGGATGTTAAAGTTGGCGATATGGTTGAAATTTTAGAAGGCTCACTTGCAAGTTTTGTTGGCGTTGTTAAGTCAGTTGACCAAGAAAACCAAAAAGTGGTTGCCAGCGTTGAAATGTTCGGCCGTGAAAGTGATGTTGAACTTTCATTTGCACAAATCAGGGTTAGCAATAAATAATTTAAGGTTGTAATTTATTTTTGAATTACATGTTTGATAAATTTGTGCTAACAAAAATCAATTACAATAATTGTGTTTGGTTTAAATTTTAAAATTTAAAAATTAAATTTAGGAAACTAATCAGCCTTTAAAGAGAGAGAAACTTTCGTGGGAGAGTATAAAGTCGAACTCATTAACCACGCCACATATTTAAAAAGGAGAATAATAGAGATGGCAAAAAAAGTTAAAGCAGTTGTTAATATTCAACTTCCTGCAACAAAAGCTACACCAGCACCACCAGTAGGTTCTGTGCTTGGTCCACACGGCATCAACATTGCAGGCTTTGTTAAAGAATTTAACGACAAAACACAAAGCATGGTTGGCTTTACAGTGCCATGTGTTATCACTATCTACGAAGATAGAAGTTTCACATTCGTGCTCAAACAACCACCAGCAGCAGACCTTATCTTGAAGGCAGCTGGTATTGAAAAAGGTAGCGATAAAGCACCTAAAAACAAAGTTGGTAAAATCACAGTCGAACAACTTAAACAAATCGCAGAAACAAAAATGAGCGACCTCAATGCAGCAAGCATTGAAGCAGCAATGAGCATGATTGCTGGTTCTTGCCGCAGCATGGGCGTAGTTGTGGAGGGTTACAATGGCAACAAGTAAGAATTATAGAGAAGCCCTTAAACTTGTTGATAAATCAAAAGTTTACACAGCAAGAGAAGCAATGGATGCTGTTGTAGCAACAAGCAAAGCTAAATTTGACGAAACAGTTGAACTTCACGTTAAACTTGGTGTTGATGGCCGTAACGCTGACCAACAAGTTCGTGGCGTTTGCGTATTGCCAGAAGGTACAGGTAAAACTGTTCGCGTTTTAGTTATCACACGTGGTGAAAAAGCTGAAGAAGCACGTAAAGCTGGCGCTGATATCGTTGGCGATGACGATGTTATTGCAAAAATCATGGGCGGTTGGTTAGACTTTGATGTCTGCATCACCACACCTGATATGATGGGTGCAATTGGTCGTTGTGCTCGTATCCTTGGCCCTAAAGGTTTGATGCCAAACCCTAAGAGTGGCACAGTTACTATGGACGTAACAAAGGCTATTAACGATGTTAAAGCTGGTAAAGTTGAATATCGTTTGGATAAACAAAATATTATCCACGTTCGTATCGGTAAAGTTAGCTTTGGTGCTGAAAAATTGTACAACAACTTGACAACTGTTATGGATGCTATTGTTAAAGCAAAACCAGCAGCAGCTAAAGGTGTTTACTTGAAATCAGTTTACGTTGCAACCACAATGGGTCCAAGCGTTAAATTAAGTTACGAAGTTAAATAATAATTAACAAAAAAGGCTAGTTAATCTAGCCTTTTTTTATGTCAATTTAACCTTTATCTTCAGTTCAAAATATGTTGAACAAGTTTAACTTGCAATTAAAAATACTGATAATATTTATTGCAAATATTACCAGCACTTATTTTTATATGGTTGTGTTTTATAAATGAAGGATAAAAGCCATTTATAAATCGACTAATAATTTTATTTTCTAAAAATTTATTTCAACACATGGCTGAATGCAAATTGATTTGTTTTTTAAGTTTTTATTGTTTGCCTGTAGAACCAAATCCGCCGCGGTCTTTAGCATCTAAGTTTTTAACTGTAATTAAAGTATGCGTTGGTTGGTGAGCTAAAATCCTGAACTGACAAATACGGTCATTTTTGTGAATAACAGTATCTCTCATTGCCAAAGCAGGGAACATCCATTGGTCATTATCGCCACAATAACTTTCATCAATAACAC
>CAKVCF010000002.1 GCA_934725795.1 uncultured Clostridia bacterium
TATCTTCGCTCATCAACTTGTAAATTTCTTCTTTGATATATTCGCTTTGACTTTCTTGGAATCTACGCATAAGGTCAGGCACAATTCCCATGAATTTAATACCTGGTGTGCGTAAATACTGATTTAAGTTTTGTGCAACTTCATCTGGATTTGAAGCAGGTTCGCCATACATAAATATTCGCCTTGCTTCAAGCGGAATTTTATAATAAGGTGTATCTAAACTGAAATCATGTTCATGTGCAAATTTTGCAAGTGCTTTTTTGGTTATACCTAAGGCGTCAATGTTGAAGCCCATTATTGACAAAGCCCCTTCATTGATTGATAAACGGTCATTTTTTACAATAGCATTTTCACCTATTTTTATAACATAACCTAAACCAGCACATTTTGGACAAGCCCCCGCATGATTATTAAAACTGAACAAACTTGGTTCAATATCAGGGATTGAAATGCCACAATCAACACAACTATATTTAACGCTATAAAGTTTGCTTGTGCCGTTTGTTTCAACCACAACCAAACCGTCAGCCATTTGCAAACATTTATTGATAGATTCAGTTAACCTTGATGTTATACCTTCACGCTTAACCAACCTATCAACAACCACATACAAATTATGTCGTTTATTTTTTTCTAAAACAATGTTATCGTCAAGTGAATATACAGTGTCGTCCACCATAACGCGTGCAAAACCATCTTTACGCAAACCGTCAAGCACTTTTTCTTGTGTGCCTTTTTGTGCACGAACAATTGGTGCCATAATAAGCATTTTTGCATTATCTTCAGCTTCCAACACTTTATCAACAATTTGGTCTAATGTTTGCACACTGATTGGTTTGCCACATTTAGGACAATATGGTTTGCCAATACGTGCAAAAAGCAAACGTAAATAATCATAAATTTCAGTTATTGTGCCAACAGTAGAACGCGGATTGTTGTTTGTGCTTTTTTGGTCAATAGAAATTGCAGGGCTAAGACCGTCAATGCTTTCAACATCTGGTTTGTTCATCTGCCCTAAAAATTGACGCGCATAACTTGATAAACTTTCCATATATCGGCGTTGACCTTCTGCAAAAATTGTGTCAAATGCCAAAGTTGATTTGCCACAACCACTAACGCCACAAAAAACAACCAACTTATTTTTTGGTATGGTTAAACTTACATTTTTAAGGTTATTTTCTTTTGCACCTTTGATAACAATATTTTCTAACATAGTTTTCCTTTGTTTATTTTAACCAAAACAACAAATTGTACACTTTGCTTTGGTCATCTTTTATTTTATCATACAAATTTTAAAATTTCAAGTTTGTTTAAAATTTATTTATTATTTATATTATCGTGCTTTTTGTCCGCACACATAAATCATATTCAATTACATAAATTAAAAAAATAAAATCACTTATAACAAAATTGGCAAATAATAAAACAAATTTAAAATGTATCTTTCCAGCTGCAACAATACAACACTTTTCACAGCAACAAAAAAGAGCAACATTTCTATTGCTCTTTTTTAATTTACAACAAACTATATTTCAATTGGTATGAAGGAAACTAGTTTATCTATCAAACTGACAAATTAAACTGAAGCAATTGTAAGGTAGTATTTACCATCAGTAGAGTTCTTACTTACTGTAAATTTCCACTTGCCATTGCTGCTTGTCCAACTTGCTGCTTTTGTTGTTGAATCAACTGTTACATTTGTTACACCAAATACAGTTTTTGCAACATCACTAGCTGATGCTGGAGTATCTTCACCTGAGAATGTAAGTTCCCATGTGCCTGCATAAACTTTGATTGTACCATTATTCTTAACAATTTTATCTTTTGTTTCAGTTAATGTTACATTTGAGCTTACTACTTCTAACTCAATAGGTGTTTTAACAATAGGTGTTAATGTTACAACATCTGCACTGATAGTATAAGTACCATTTGCACTGTCGTATTTAATATTGTCATCACCTGTTGTGGTTATAGTTCCAGTTGTGCCATCGGCCAAAACATACTTAATACCCATTAAGGCATCTTCTGCGCCAAGATGAGTTGAGTCAATCTTAGCTGTCCATGTAGCACCTTCACGAATGATGTATTGTGAATTTTCAATTTCTTCTTTACCATCTTTGGTCTTAACTGTTACGTTAGTCCAACCAACTAATTTTGTTGAATCTGTTTCAGTTGCTGTTGCTTCAAGGTCAACTTTAACAGCTGAGAAGAATTCAAGTTTGATTGTTGTGCTAGCTGTGATTTTATATCTACCACTTGCGTTTGCACCAGAGATTGTTTTAACTGGCATTTCAGTTAACAATTGTTCATTGTTGTACACACATAACAATTCATATTTATTGCCAACTGCTGCTGTTGCTTCAGCTGAAACAATTGCCAAATAGTAATCTTTACCAACAACAATTTGTTTTGTTATTGTTGTGATGCCATTTGAAGTGCTTGTTGTTGCACCATCCATTGTGAATGATGTAATTACATTGGTCTTATTAATTGCATCATTTGATGTTTTATATTCAGCAAATGAATAGCTTGCTTTACTGCTTTCAGGTTTAATAATTTGCAATGTTACAGAAATAACTTGTTCATAATTTGCTTTGATTGCAAAGTTGCCATAGCTATTTGCTGGAATTGTTACTGTATTGCCTGAAACAGTTGCTTTGCTTGTTGTTGAGTCAGTATTTGTTAATGTCCAACTTGTAAATCTGTAACCAGATTTTGTTGGAACATTCAATGTAAATGTTTGAGCATTTGCACTGATTTGATAGGTTGTTTTGTTTGCTGTTGCAACGCTACCACCATCATAGTTATAACTGATTGTGTAGTTATTAACTGTGAAGTGTGCTGTCAACTTGAATGCACCATAGCTGTTTGCTGGAATTGTTACTGTGCTGCCAGAAAGTGTTGCCTTGCTGGTTGATGCTGTGTTGGTGATTGTCCAACCAGTAAATGTATGTCCTGCCAAGGTAGGTGCTGTTAAGCTGATTGTTTGTGCTGAAGTGCTTACATCATAACCAGTTTTGTTGGTTGTTGTAAGTGTTGTTTCAACATTATTAATCATCTTAGTGTAGCTGATTTTGTAACCAACTGCTTTGATAGTGAATGTCAATTCAACTGTATCTTTCAAGTTTGTGTTACCAGAAATTGTAACTGTTGCTGTTCCAACATAGGTGTTTTTTGTGTATTTGACTGTATAGTTAGAACTTGCAATTGTTGTTGAGCCAATTTTAACTGTTACTGCAGGTGTTTTAGCTGTGCCATCAAAGTTAACTGTTGTGTATGCAAGAGTTACTGTACAATCTTTCAATGATTTTGCAACAATCTTCCAAACAATTGTTTTGTTTGCTGTTGCTCCATCATTCCATTGATAGTTGTCTGCATCATCAAGTTTCAACACTACGTTATAGCTGCCAACGTTTGTTGCACTTGTTGTGCTGCTTGCTGCAACAATGCTTGAATGTGTAGGATTTGTAATTCCGCTATTTTGTGAAACGCCTGTGTAGGTTTTATCTGCTGGTGCGGTTGGAACAGTTACGGTTGCTTTGGTAATTGTCCAAGTTGCACTGCCATTAGAACCTGCGTAGTTGCCTGCGCCTGTTATTGTGATTGTGTAATTGCCAACTTTTATTGCTTTTGTTGTGCCAGATACAGTGTAATCTGTTCCAGCTGTTAATGTTACATCTCCAGCCTTAACTGTGATTGTAGGTTGTTTTTCACTGCCATCATAAACATAACTTGTTTCTTTAACTGTTACTGTGAATGTTGTAACTTTTGCAGTGATTTTTAATGTGCCATTTGCAGTAGTAATCTTATAGTTGCTTGATACGTCATTGCCTGATGCGTCAAGAACTTTAACATTGCTGATAACATTTGCAACACTGCCAACATTTGTGATTGAGCCAGTTACAGTGTAACTAAGTTTGTGACCAGTTACAAGTTTTGTATCGCTTGTTACTTTTGCACCATTTGCTGTTAATGCTTTGCGGTCATAAACTTTGCTTGCGCTGTTAGCTGTAACAGTGATTGCTCTAGCACTAATTGTAAACGCTTTTGTTGTGTTGGTTAATGTGTAGTTAGATGTCTTTGCTTGTCCGCCAGTAACTGAACTTAATGTCGCAGCTGCTGTGTAGCTGCTGCTTGATGCATTGACTTGTGCTCCACTAACTGTCAAGTTGAGTGTTTCACCAGTTACGCCAGTTGCACTTGCTGTAGGAGCATGTGATTGACCATCATAAATCCAAGATGTTGTTGTACCCCAAACAACTGCCACTGATTTTTTAGCGATTGACCAGTTGACTGTTACGTCTGCTGTGCCATCACTCCAAGTGTGGTTGCCATCAAGGGTAAACACTGCACTATAGTTGCCAGCATTGATTGCTGCTGTGCTGCCGCTCTTCACTGAGTAGCCAACACCAGTGCTGAATGTAACACCTGTAATGCTTGAGCCTGTGTAAGTTAAGTTTGTTTTAGCTGTTGGTTTTGTTACAACCAATTTGCCGATTGACCAGTTAACTGTTTTAGCAGTGGTTGTGCCATCGCTCCACTTGTAGTTAGAAGTTGGAGTAAATGTTGCAGCGTATGTGCCAACATTTGTGCCACTTGTTGTTCCACCAATTGTCATTTTTACTGAATCGTAATTATTCCAGCTTGGTGATTGAGCATTGCCATTGTATGTTAATGTGCCAGATTGTGAAGGAACATTCGCAATGGTTGCACGGTCAACTGTTACGTTAACTGTTTTGTTTGCAGGTGCAGTATAGTTTTTGCTATCTGTAGGTGCGAATGCCACAGTAATTGTGCCACTGCCTGCTTTTACACCATTAATTGTAAATGTGTAAGCTTTGTTTGCTTCCACAGTTTGTGTGTAGCCTGTTGCTACTGTTACATAACTTGTGCTGTTTGAAGTTATTGTAAACTTACCAGCCACATTTGATTTGTAACTTACTGTTGCTGTTGATCCATATACAACTGTCTTGCTTGAATCTACTGTTAAGATAACGCTTGCAGTGCCGATTGACCAATCTTGTTCAAGGTTGCTTGGCAATGAGTAGTTGCCTGCTTTTGTGCCAGATAAACCATTGATTGTTGCTTTATAGTCGCCAGCTGCTGTTGCACTTGTTGTGCCAGTGTATGTGAATGTTACCGCATCATTATTAACAAGGTTGCCGATTGTTGCTTCAACTTTGTGAACATTGCCATCGTATCCAAATGATACTGTGCTTGGCCATGTGGCAGTAACTGTACGTTTATTAACTGTCAATGTGCCTTTAACATAACTAAAGCTATAGTTTGCTGCTGCCGCACCACTTACTGTGATATCATATGTTCCAACGTTGCCATACCTTACATAGCTGCATGTTGCAGTAGGTTTTGTTGTTAACACTGATTCTGTTTCGTTGTTTACGAATCCAGTGATTGAGTATGTGTAACTTGGCAATGCTTCGCCATAAGTTATAGTTTTATTAGCTGCTGTTACAGTTAATGTTTTCTTGTTAACTTTTAAAGTGTAAGTTGCTGTTTTTGTTGCATAAGTGTAACTTGTACCATCTGCAACTGTTGCGGTGATGGTTGTTGTACCAGCACCTTTAATTGTTACTTTGCCTGTTCCGTCAACTGTTGCAACGCCTGTTGCACTGCTGCTATAAGTAACTGTGCCATCACCAACTTTTGTTAATGCATTTGTGAATGCTGCATCGCCATAAGTTTTTGTGATTGTTTTTGTTGCATAGCTGATTGAACCAGCTGCTTTCTTCACGATAATTGTGATTGTTGCATCTTTTGTCTTTCCGCTGCCGTTATCAACAACATGAACTGTCAAGTTGTAGGTATGAACAGGAGTGCTTGCTTTCACAGTGATTGTTGTTCCACTGATTGTAAAGTAACTGCCAGTGTTACCAGCTGTGATTGAGTATGTATAACTGCCTGTACCATTGCTTGCGCCAGTGAATGTTGTTGTTTGTGCAGATGTGCTGTATGTTACATTCAATTCTTGTGCAGAGAATGTTAATTCATTTGCTGTCCAAGCTGCATACAATGTTGTGTTTGCTGTGAATGTTGCAGCCGCATTTGCGCTGTAACCTGTGCCAGTGCCAGCCGCATTTGTATTCCAAGGTTTTGCAGCAAGTGCATAACCTGTACGTCCAAATGGATTTGCTGGTACAGTGATTGTTAATCCAACTTTATCAGCTTTGTAATTCATGTAAGCTGTGCCAGAAACTGCTGTTGGAGCAGTTCCGCTTGTTGCATTGTTACCATCAAATGTTACTTTAACTGTATAAGTATATGACGCGTAGAATGCTGTATTTGCGGTTGTTGGTGTTGCAACGGCTGCGTTTGCAGTTGTTGCTGTGCTTACACCTCGATATGTGTATGCTACATTGCTGATTGTTCTGTTTGCACTAACAACTGTAGGAATAGTGAAGTTATTTTCAGTTGTGTTGATACCACCATTCTTTGAAACGTAATATCTATTTTCTGATGCTGTTGCAGTTGCTGCCTTTGAACCATCGTAGTAATTGAATGTTGCTGTTACAGACAATGTGTATTTAGCAAATAATTCATTTACGCCTGTTGTCAAAGGTTCGCGTGCGTAAGTTTGATCAGGATTTGATTGATATTGCCATGATGTGAATGATGCGCCATTGTAGTTTGAAGGTGTTGGAGCTGTTGCACTTAAACTATTTGCATAGTTTGTGCCATCACATAACATCCTTCTTGTTAAAGTTGTTGAAGTGTGTGCTGTGCCGTTGTAGTAATAGAAAGTTAAACTTTCAGTATAAACAGCATAGAATTTTGTATTTGCAGTTGTAGGTGTTACAACTGTTGCACTATTAATTGCGTTTGCAACGCCAATATAGTTTTCTGCTGATGCACCACCAGTGCTGCTTGTTACAGCTGAAGGAACCGTAAAGTTGCTGTTGATGATTGTGCCAGTATATCCATAATATTGGATTGCTGCAGCAGTTGTTGTGCTTGCTTTTACAGAGTATGTGAAGTTATCTTTTGTTAATGTGCTGTAATAGAATATTGCTGTTACAGTCTTTTGATATGAAGCATAGTAAGTTACATCTGCTGAGATGCTGATTGAACCACTTACAGCAACGGTTATCTTTGCATTTGCAGCTTTATCTGTACTCCAACCACGGAATGAATAACCTGAAGGTGTACCTAATGCCCCTGGTGCAGTTATTGACACTGGAGCGGTTGCTTTATTGTAAATTGTTTTAGGTACTTCAGTTGTCTTGTTATTGTAATAAATAAATGTTGCTGTAAATGTCTTTGAGTAAATTGCATAAAGTGTTACGTTGCTTGTACCCATTGTGTAACTTGAAAGTGCAGTTGTTGCATCTTTATTGGTGTTCCAACCAACAAATGTCCAGCCTGACTTTGTACCGTAACGATTTGTTTTGCTTACATCCACTGCGGCACCATAGTTTACTGTTGCTGTTGAACTATAGCCAGATGCACTGCCGAATGTACCACCATTTTCAGTTGCGTTGTATGTAACTGTTTGTGAATTCACATTCCAATGAGCATATAATTTAATTCCAGCTGCTGGAGTGTAACTTGCTCCTGCATCGCCAACTTTATTGCCACCAGATGCTGCTGTGTACCAGCCAGCGAATGTGTATCCTGTGCGTGATGCTGAAGGCAATGTTATAGCCACTGCGGTCCAATTAGCATAAAGTGTTTTTGTTCCGCTAGCTATCAAGTTAGTAACAGATTGTTCATCTTTGTATACCTTTGCCCCAGACGCACTTTCTGCCCAACCGTTAAATGTATAATTTGATGTAAGGCTTGCTGTTGCACATGACCCTTGATTTGCATCAAATGTTACAGTGTAAGCACGAACATAACCATTCTTAGTTAATGTTTTAGCAACATTATAAGTATGTGTTGAACTTGCTGTGCTACCACCTGTTGAACCATTGCCGTTATAAGCAATAGTGTAAGTGTTTGCGTTTGTATTTGCAGTTGCTGTAAGAGCATATGAAGAAGCTGAACTCGAAGGTATTGTGATCGTTGTGCTTGCTGTTGTCGCAGTGCTTGCACCAGTCCAAGCCTTGAATGTGTAACCTGTGCTTACTGTAGCAGTGATTGTTACAACTCTGCCGCCAATATAGCTTCCTGCACCTGTTACGCTTGCGATACCAGTACCTTTGTTCAATGTAAGGTTGTAAACATATACACCTTTAGTACCAATTGCTCCGTTTGCAACGTAATTGTTTGTGTCTGTTGTTACTGCACGAACACGAACAGTTCTTAAACCTGTTGAAGCAACGATTGTGCTGTTATAATTTACGCCACTTGTTGCTGTTGTCCAAGTTGAACCATCAATGCTAATTTGATATGATGTTGCACCTGTTACACTTGTCCATGTAACTTTACCATCAGTTGCAACTGTAACTGTAGGCGCAGCCATTGTTGCTTTGCCTATAACCACTGTTATTTGAGCTGTTGCATAAGAACCACTAGCTTCATGTGTTGCTTTTACAGTGAACACATAAGTGCCAGCTGCTGTAGGAGTGCCTGAGAAGTTACCGCTAGCAACCAATGATAAACCATTATATTTACCACTGCTTGCAGCCAAAGTTGAACCATTAAATGTTGCACTAGTGATTGTGTATGTCAAATTAGAAACACCATCATTCCTTGTAACTTTTTCGTGTGGATAGTAGTCTACCACATATGGATTTTCAATTATTGAAGCACTATAATTCTTGTTATATGTTCCACTTGCCAACGTTTGATTGTTAAATGTCATTGTAAGTTTTGCATTTGTTGAGTAGTACATAGAGCAATCTGCCGATACAATTTCATCCCCAGGATTGAAGACATCACCAGCCCAAGGACCATACACAACATAATAGGACTCTCCACCTGTAAGTTCAGGTAAATTAAATCTAACTTTACAATTTGCTGAATGTGGTGTTTTTATATCCATTAAGAATGTACAACCTGTAAACATATTAGCAATAATACCATTATGTCCAGCATCTGATTCAAGCAATAAATCAAAGCCAGTCCAATCCCAACTGCTTAAGTCAAGATAAGGCAATGATTCACTTAATCTAAACATATTATCAAACGCACCAACTGTTACACTTTCAAATGTCCAGCCTGAAAGGTTAATATCACCAATAGTAGTTTTACTAAACATACCATCGAATGTTTGAACTTTGCTTGTATTCCATTTGCTTAAATCAATTGTACAACCTTCAGCACCGCCATTTAGCAATGAATGGTAGAACATCATTTGCATATTTGTTACATTGCTTGTATCAAATTTGTCAAGTCCAACGATATTTGTCAAGGAATTATTATTGGCGAACATAAATGACATATTTGTTACTCTTGATGTGTCAAAGTTTGCAAATTCCAAATAATATAGATTTAAATCCTCGCTTTTCGGCTCAAATAAATGGCTGCTATCTGCAGGAGCATAAATTTTTCCTGTATGTGCTAAGATTAATTGCTCTGAAACTCTAGGATTATCGAGAGCTGAAGCCATAACAAATACACTTATACCTGTTGGTAATTGAATTCCTTTTGCTTGTAAGAATTCAGTTCCATCATAAACCCAGCAACCTTTATCTCTATCATAAGCATTATTCATTGTTGTTCCATCAAGCACATAAAGATATTGTAAGCATTGCCAATCATATCCTGAACCAGTAACTTTTTGCATTTGAGCATCTAAATCTGCCTGCCATGTTGAAGGCAATTCAACATCAACTGATTCCCAGATTGCAAAGAACGTTTCATTGTAATTACCAGATGTATATAAATTTTTAATTGATGCGCCATCTGCAATAAATTCTGCATACTTGCCGCTGCCACCAATTTTTGTATATGTAGCACCAAGTTCAAAGTAATTGGCAGGTGTTTCATTATTAAGCAGCATATCTTCTGCTGGCGTACGAACTGACCAACCTACAAATCTATAACCTGGATTTGTGAAAGGTGTTTTTGGCAATGTGTATTGCGTACCCCATGAATATGTTACTTGGAAACCATCTGTCATGTGATTGCTGTCAGAGCCGTTATTCAACTCAAGATAATCATCACAATTCATCATAAACATGATTGTGTACTTGTTAACTTCCCAAACAGCATAAAGGTTAATTGTACCGCCAGCACCACTTACACTTCCAATAATTGTTGTACCAACGGTTGCTGTTACAGTTCCACTACCAGTACCATAAGCCGATGTTATCAATTCTGCTTTATCTGTAGCCACAACAGTTGTTGATGAAGCACTTGTAGCCCATCCTTTAAATGTATATCCATAACGAGAATACGTGTTAGCTTTTAAATTTGATTTTTGTCCATATGAGTGTTGTGAGTTGGACATTGTCCCAGCACCACCATTTGCATTATATTTGATGTAATAATAGAATGCGTATTGTGTGCCTTGAGGGTAGATATTAATATTTTTAGTTGTTGAATTAACTTCAAAACCTGTTGTAGTAACAGTTTTGTAATTGCCTGATGCTGAAGAAATAGAATAACTCCAAGCTAAGAAACTTGATGCATAACCTGTTACCACATTAACTTTGTAAGTATATAAAACTTTGCTTGTTGCTCCACCATTACCAATCTCAATCTTAGAGCCGTCTGAGGTTGTCCTAAGTGTTGTGCCTGACAAGATGTAATAATCAGTTAATATTGATGAGTATGGTGAAACTGTTTGAATGGAAACTTGATTATTAAATTTATTAGTTATACCGTGAACTGTGTAGAAATCAATTGTATACAAAGAGCTTGTGTCCGCACTGGAAGCTTTGGTTGTAACTGTAACGCCACGTGCTAAACCACCATCAAAACTTGATAAAGCTACTGAACTAACAACTTGATCTACAAAGATGTCAAACTCCAAGCCTTCTTTTGCATAGTAAGTTAACTTTCTAAATGGATCAGTGATTGTATCGTAATATGGACTATTAATAGAATAATTTGTACCTTTGCGATAAATTGTATATTTAATATTTGCACTATAAGTATTAATCCAATTTGAATTTCCATTTGATTCGTCCAATCTTGGCTTGATTGCAAATGCACCATAATTGATATATCGTATACCAGCAGGGGCTAATGTTGCATCAAATTTCACATAACTTGTAGTCGACATTTGTGCACCACAAATTTCAGGAGCATAAACATCAAACACATAAGATGATAATACGTAATAAGTTGAACTTGTTAATGTGTGGCCATTTAACACATCTGTAACGGCAACACTGCCTTGCATTGACGTTGTTCTTAATTGATAATTTGTCACTGGCGCTGTTGACCAATCGCTACCATTAACTTTTACACCATAATAGTTTTGAATTTGACCATAGGTGATTGTTGGAATCGCCGCATCCTCAATTGTTCCTCCAGAACAGGTTATACCCTTACCTGTTGGAACTAATACATTGATGCCTTCTGTTTGTGCTGTTGCACTTGCCCAAACTTGATATGAACCAGTATCAATACCAGTGAAGGTTGCCACGCCATTACTTGTTGTAACGATATCTGTTACCGCTGTTCCGTTTTGATAAAGTTGAACTTTAACAGGAAGGTATGTAGGTGTTGTTTTAACTTTAACCACATTTTGAACACAGTAGAAATCAACTGAGAATTTAGCGCCACTTGCAATTGAGCCAGGCACAGTAACTTTATTTATTTTCCTGTAATAACCTTCTCTTTCATTCAAACCAATTGAAGCAAGTTGATACAACCTGGTAGATGTTGTTCCAGTGTAACTTGTGAACAAATTAGCAGTCAAATAAACATTTTTGCTTGTTTCATCTCCAGATGCAGTAATTCCTCCTGCTTTTGCAGCAGCAATTATTGCCATTGGATGTTGTTGTGTATCATCACTCCAAGTGATTTGACTAGAAGCATTAGGGTACATGTAAGGTTTGGTATACCCTTCTGGAGTTTCTATTGTAGGGTTATGAATATAACCATTTGAGAAATTAACGGTGTAGTAATTTACTGTGGTTACCATTACGTTGATTATATTAGATACTTCAAGCATTGCACAAGGCACTTCTGTCAAATTGTATTGTGAAACAGGTGCCATTATAAAGTATTTACCAACAGGCAAACGTCTGAATACCACATTGCCTGCTCCAACAGAAGCTGGAGCAACAACTGTACCATATGTGGCTGAAGTTGTATCATTTTGAACTGTGGTATTATTGTCAAAATAACGCAAAGTCATAAATGTGCCACGCGCTGTGCCTGTGCTGCTTACAGCATTATAACTTGTAATGCTAGACCAACTGCTATCATTTAAATTAACAACAACAGAAAGTCCATTTTCCATCCAATTTGGTGTAAGAACTGTATCTTCACTTATAGATGCCCCAACAGACATTGTTGTGCTTGTTCCAGATTTTACCCAATAAGATAAATAATAACCATCTGTTCTATATGATGTTGGCATTGTACCTGTAAGTTTTTCATTATAGAACAACACAATTCTAAACACTGCGTTGTAAGGATTTAATGTATGATTGTATCCACTAGTTGATAAATTGCTTGTGTTTGATACACCATAACCACCAGCGTTGAATGTAAGATATGAACCACGAATAAGTGCATGTTCATCACCTAATACTGTTTTTTCTGCAGGGTCCATATAATCATCATCTGTTGGATTTGTTACTTTTTCTTCTGTATCGAAAAGTCTGCTTGTCGATGTATGTGTTGTAATTGGAATTGTTGTTCCAAGATTATTTATTATTCTGCCTTGGCTAATATACAAAATTTTGTTGTTTGGACCAAAATTAAGCATGCCAGCAACATTTGCACCTGAAGAGAATGTAAAGCCATCTAAACTCAAAGTTTGCAATCCAGTACAATTATAGAACATATGTGAAAAGTTTGTTACTTTGCTTGTGTCAATGCTTGAACTGAATGCAACACTTTCCAAAGCATAACACTGAGTAAACATCCATGACATATCTGTCAATTTACCAGCGGTTTCACCAATTGTGTTAAGGCCTATAATGGTCTTCAATTTAGAACATGACGTAAACATACTATAAGTTGTTGTAACATTAGAAAAATCAATATTCGAAATATCCAAACTTTCCAATGCAGAGCAACTTCCAAACATATACGCTGCAGTTGTTACTGAACAACCAGCGGCAAAAGTAATTGACTTCAAGTTTGTACAACAATAGAATGCGTAACCAGCACTGATATTTGTAAATGTTGTATTTGTAAAATCTAAACTTGTAAGAGAGCGACAATCTCCAAATGTATAATTCAATGAACTAACTACCGTAAATGGAATTTTAACACTTTGCAAAGATTGACAAGAATAGAATGTATACGCCATATTGACGGATGAAGTTACACCTGTTAAATATTCCATATTTACACTGGTTAATTTTTTACAATCATGGAACATATGACTCACATTAGTAAGAGATGGCGAAATTGTAAATGGTCCACCAAATGTTACAGATGTCAATTCTGTACAATTATAAAATAATGAACCCAAAGATGTGCATCCAGATGTGTTAAGGTTGTTGAATACAACTGTTTTTAATGCTGTCCACCCTCTAAAGTAATTTGCTAAAGCTGAATACTTGATATTCATACCAAGCACAAATGCAAAGTTTGCTGTTGTACCTTGACGATAGATAGGAATGCCTGTTGAAAGGCGAAGCCCAGTATCTGTGTAGGTTGTTTGTCCATTACTTTCTAATATTGCGTTATAATCCGCAATGGTTTTATATGTATCAAACCTTATACCAGTGATATCAGTTTCCCCTAAGCCGAACATGTTTCCCATTTCACTAGCTAAAGTGCTTGATGAAACGAATGAACCATTAGTATACATTGCTGTAAGATTATTATTGGCTTTTATTGTAACATAATCACCAGGACTATAATATTTTTGAGCCTTGCGTGAATATGTTACTAAATCTTTACCAATTGTATAATCAACGTCTACCATCTTAGTATCATTTAATACCAGCATAACCTGTGTTGTTCCACTTGGAATCGTAAATGATACAATCGCACCAGATATAGTATTTAGAAGTGTATTTGAAGAATTATACAACCTCACTTCGTAAATATATTGATCTTTAAAGATAGTAGTGTCGTGTACTGTAACTGTCCAACTGTTCCCAGATGAATTAACAAAAGGGTAAGGTCCAACTACTGAGTAGTTTAATCTCCCAATATTATTCCAAAGCTGGTCTGTCGTCGTTGCTATTAATTCACTGCTCTTATAGTAAGTGCTTTCAGTAAATTTTGTCTGATTGCTTTTAAGTGCATTATCAAAAAGACTTTGTGAATCAATACCTTCATAAGTGTTTGATTTCCAACCAACAAATTCGTAACCTGTCTTTTGAGCAGGTGGCAAGTAACCAATCTCTTGGTTATATATTTCAGTTACAGTAACTTCTGGATTATAAGCCAATTTAAGTTTTGCAATATCGTCATAAGTATCACCTGAGCCATCTTTTCTGTAGCCCCACATAAAATAGTGAGTGCCAGTTTTAGCAACGGTATAACTAACAGTTTGTACCGAAGCACTTGATTTGCCCCTAAGCATTGCATGACAATTTGTAACTTGTGAAGCTGTGGTTTTGCTTGCAAAGGTGCTATAGGTCCAAGCTGATGAACCAGCACTGCTTACATCTGTATCCAATTTTCCAAATACAGCATAGTCAAAGTTATTTTCACCATAACTGATAACATCAAAGTTAACAGTTTGATTTGCAAAAGTTGTTGTAAATGTATATTTATATAATGATAAACTGTTTTTGATACCCTTGTTGCCAACAACGTAGTAACCATTTGAGTCTATTGTGTAAGCATAACTTGTTGCACTATTACTATTGCTTGCTGTTGTTGCAGTTGCAATCGCTTCATTTGAAGTGTTTTGATGAATCCTTACCTTTGCACAATCTTTATAACTGCTGTTTGAACTATCTTTTCTAAAGCCCCACATGATATAGTGAAGCCCAGTTGTAGCAATTTCATAAACAACTTGTTTTGTTGTGTTTGTTGTAGTATTGTTATCTGATTTACCTTTAAAGTTTGCAAATTGGTTTGCACTGTAACTATTCCAGTTCCAACCACCATCAGTCGCTGAACTGCTTACGTCTGTATCTAATTTTGCAAACACTGCAAAGTCATAGTTGGTTTCACCTGAATTGACAACGTCAAATATAACTGTAGTATTTGGTTTTGTTGTTCTAAATGAATATTTATAAAGCGCTAAAGAGTAGTTAACACCTTTGTTGCCGCTGACATAATATTCGCCTTCTCTAGTGAAAGCATAAGATTTTGTTGTTCCACTTGTTACAGAAGTACTTTCGTTTCCCTTTGTATTAACCGCCACTACACTTGAAGTGGTTGCATTAGAGTAAGTGCCTGTACCTGGTGTAAACACTTTTGCCATCATATAATAACCATAGCCTAACCAATAATGGTCCCTAAGTGCGGTTGATGATATTTCATTGTCAGTTCCATAAAATGAATTTGGATTTTCAACTTGTACACCATCATATTTACCATTATTTACAATTGGTTTATCTCCACTTGCGGTTTGCTCAACATCATATTCACCATATTGCCAACCAACATATATAAAGTGGCTACCAACCGTTGGAACATTATATGTGATTATTTTATTAGTTGCCGACCTTGTTAATAATTCATATTTACGAGTATCTCCAGCAAGCGAATTCATCCAATTGTGATCAACGTCCAAATAACCAAACATGCCATAACTTGTAACACCATCGGCTACATATGTTACAGAGAATGTTACAGCTTGATTTGGAACATAAGTTGTAAATGAAAGTTTTGAAATCTGCAATGTGTTATTGTATGTATTTGCAGCTTGCGCTCTTCTGTTTATAAGTGTACCACTAGAAAATGATAAATCGTATGTTATACCAGATGGTTTTGTTGATGCAAAAGTTGTGTTTTCACCCAAAATTGTGCCACCGTTTGCATCCAAATACCCATAATGCCAAGTTTTATCAGTCCACTGAGCCCACAAATACACTGCGAATGGAGAATCTGACATACCTACTGTTGGTGTATAACTTGCACCATTTTTAATTATTGGCATCCCAGCAATTTCACCAGCACTTGTACCCAATCTCCAACCTGCGAAAACTTTTTCTGTAGGAGGTGTGTATGTATTAACGTTTAAAGTTACATTCGTATCGTATACTCCAGTTGATAGTGTTGGCACATACATTGTTGTCTTTGTTTGATTTGACATTGAGCCAGAGCCACCATTAGCTTTAAAATAATAAGTTAATGTGCGCCTAACTGCTGCATGAAGTGTTGTTGCTGAACATGTATAAGGGAGTGATGTTGCAGTGGAAGAACCTGAACTAGCACGCAACACCCTATCACCATCAACCCAACCATATGTTGTCCAGTCTGTTACGCCTTTAACCGTTGGAGTAGTTGTTGATGTAAATGCTGAAGATGATGCATTATACCATCCCATTGAAGTTCCATTATAATTTGAAACTTGATATCTCCTAGCTATAGAACTATTATCTTCAAACGAGATTCGTCTAGCTACTGTAGCATAATAAGTTATATCATTCATGCCTATTTCAATATTTCTCATTGTTACAGGATTTAATAGGGTTGAGCCTGTACCATTAACTGTACTTATAGTTGTCGTTTTCGTAAAGTTTGTTATAACCCAACTATTAGCCAAACTTGAACTATATAAGTAGGTAGAACTTTTATTAACAATCTCATCTAGATAATATACTTGCCTTGAAAATGAATTAGCCCCATTTTTCCAAGTGTATGTAATCGAACCAAAGCCCCAAGTATTATTTCCTCTGTCTGAAGCGGTATTTTCAACAAAATTACAGTGAGTTGTGTCAAGATTTTCAACAAAGTTCTCACCCTGTCCTGATTCATCTCCACCTAACTCGCAATTAATACCCGCACCCACAACAGCCCTGTTGCCTGAAAACACATTTGAATATCCAAACGCTAATATACTAGGATTATTGCTCGCATCAGCCGCTGATACATCTAAGCAAATGCCACCACCTTTTCCGCTGGCCACATTTTCCAAAAAGGTTGAAGCGCTAAAAGTAAGAGTCTCACCAGCTCCTGTCAAATCGTCATCTACAGCCACGCAATGCACACCGCCGCCCATAATAGCTTTGTTGTATGAAACATTACAAATAATACTTCCATAGCACCCTTCTAGAGCCATTCCGCCGCCCCAACTATATTGACTACTGTAAATAGAATTGGTTACAATAGAAACATCAGCGCTTGTGGTTATACTATTTGACATATTGTTATTATATGCCATCTTGACACCACCAGAAATATTAAGTGTAGAGTATCTCGCATAAAGCCCAGCACCATTAACTGTATAGGTGTAACTTGAATCTACATAATAACCATTACAACTGATATTTATTGGTGTAGAAGGTGTTAAAGGTTTAATCGTACACGCAACAAAAGTTATAATTATGCCGCCGCCACCCCTATTGGCTTTATTTTTAGTAACAGATGCATTAATAGTTAACTTTGAATTTGATATGTCATCACCACCTGCAAATATACCACCACCAGCTCCCGTTGTAGAGTTGCAATAGATATCTGCAGAAACAGTGGCTGTAAATGCTGAACCATTAGCTATTTGCCAACGATCTTTTGAATTGGCAGTTGATTTGATATCTTTTTTGTTATTGTATTTAGCAACAGCAGTTTGTATCTTTTTACTACCACCATATTTTGTTGCTAAACTAACAAATGAACTTTCAGTAGGAATTGGTAAACCAAGTGCAATACCACCACCGCCATATTCACCACCAATAGCAGCGTTACCATGTACTTCACCTGAAATAATTAAGCCATTATTAATTGAAGCAATACCACCGCCGTTTTTCGCAGTACAATTGCTAACTTCAGCTGCAACATTAACGCCTGAAACAAAAGAGTTTTCATCCTCGCCAGTTTTTGGCAAGCCGCTATCTACTGCGAATAAGCACAAAGCACCGCCGTAGTTTGTTGTGTTGTTTATATTATTTTGCAAAACAACGTTGCTGTAAATATCAAAGTCTTCACCTTGAGCGAAAATCAAAGCACCTGATTTGAGTTTGTTTTCTTCAACAGTGTCTTTTTGACCATCCAAAACAAGTTTAGGGCTGTTTTCTGTTGCGTTTTCATCACCAAGCACAAGTGTTGAACCTGTTGCACCAACAATCATGTGTTCAACTGTTTTGCTTGCTGTGTTACGCAAGATTTTTGTGTCAACTGCTGCGTTAAGTGTTACAGTTGCACCATCGCCTGCAACAGCAGTGTCGTCCATTGTAACTTGTTCAACGATTACGTTGATTTCACCATCTTGGTTGTGTTCAACTTCTTTAAATGCTTCGTACAAAGTTGTAACATTTTCAACTTTGCCGTCTTTAACCAAAACGTTTTCGTAAGCTGAACCTGTCATAAACACTTTTACAAATTCAGCAAGCATAGGATAATTAAAGTCCATTGCAGGGCTGTTTTCAACGTGTTGATAATTTGTCCACGCATTTGTTTCACTTAACAATTCTGCTGAATATTTGCGAACATTGTATGCAGAGAAATTTGCACCATATTTAACATCAACAACATTGTCTAAAACAATATTAGGATTATTTATATATGTAACTTGGCCATTGCCTGTGAAATAACTGTATGAAATTGTACCATTATTTTCAGCTGAATCATTGTTTGAAACAATTTCACCAACCAAGCCACCAAAACTGTTTGCTTCAATTGTTGTATCAACAAAGCTGTTTACAATAAGGTTTTGAGGGAGATTTGCGTTCTTTGTGCGATCAATTGTTAATTTACCAACTAAACCACCAGCGATGCGGTTAGCTGAAATTGAGCCTAAGCGAACATATGAGTTTTCGATTGTTGTGTTGATTGCTTCGCCAACCAAACCACCAACATAGTCTGCATCACTTGCAATGTTGCAATTATACAAACCAATATTGCGGATTGTTGCATCTTCAACATAACCAAACAAACCATTGCCATTTATGGTTGCATTGCTGATTGTGTAGTATGAGCCATCAAACACACCTTGGAAAGACGAAAAAGCATTGCCTGAAGAATCAGTCAATTTCTTACCAATAGGGCTTAAGCTATACCCGTTCATATCAATGTTCTTGTTAAGGTAAATTGTGTATTCACGGAAATAGTTATAGTCTGCCGCTGCATCGCTATTTACAATCTCAACAAATTTCATAAATGAACGTGCTGAATTGATTGTATAAGTTTTTGTACAACGTTTAGCAAACGTAACACCTTTCAACAAACTTGACGTATCTGGCGCACTTCCATCATATTTGTCCGATGACCAGATAATTGGATTTGTAGGCTTGCTGTTGCCGTCATTCTTATTCCAGAATGCAAGACCAACGCCAACACCTGTTAAAGCAAAAAGGGCAGCCATCAAAAATGTGATAACCGATGTGATTATTACCTTTGTGCTTTTCTTTGTGATTTTTAACATAATCGCTTCTCCCATTAAAGTGCGCTAAGCAATCGCTGTTACTTAACACACGCAATTTTGTATATTAGTATTTTATACTATTTCGACAAAAAAACCAAGCGAAATACAAATTTTTTTTAAAATTTTTAGCAAACTTTATTTTTAGACTTTGCCAACTTTTTTAAATCCATAAAAAATAACCAAAAACCCTTGTAAAATTGCTAAATAAAGCAGATTGTCAAAATTTTTAAAAAGACCAGAAAAATTATTTAAAAATGCAAAAATTTTTATTTTTTTATTAATTTTTTAAGTTTTTTGCGTATTTTTTGCAATTTTTTAAAAAATTATTTTATTTTTTTGAATTTGTTAAAATTCCTATAATTAAAAATTTGCAAAATTTGCCAACTTAAAAACTAAAATATTTTGTGATTTTATTCCACCAAATGGACAAAATAAAATTTGTAATCAATCTTCAACAGACATTAAAATGCATAATCTATTTTTAAAAATGTTTAGGCGTAAAAATAAATAAAGTTCACAATTAGAACACCCTTGCTGACTTAAATTTTTAGTTTCTTTTTAGTTTCAATTCTATTTCTGTAGCATTTTTGATAATGCAGTTTTTACCATGTATCTTAAACAAAAGCCGATTGTTAAAAAGCAAATAAAAAAGAGCGGAAAACTCCGCCCTTAACTTATAAGTGAAAATTAGATTTGAATTAATCTCTACGTTTGCTGCTTGGTATTGTTACAACCAAAAGTAATGACAATACGCCAAGGCCAAGCATTGTGTATTGACCAACATTGTTAACAATTTTTTCGTTACCTGATGTGATTGTGTACATATTTGCGATTGACATAGCACCTGCATCACTAGATGTGTCTACATTTTTTTGGTCACCAAAATAGATTTTGCCTTTTTTAACCTTGTAATAACCAGTTGTTTCAAGTCCATCCGCTTTCATTGAATAACTGCCATCAAAAGCAAATTTGACTGTCACTTCGGCTGTTGTTTCACCAACTTTTTCTTTGTAAGTGTAACTACCAACTGGCAAGATAAACATTGGATAGCCATAACAAAGAACAATCAAAGCAATAACTAGAGTTAAATAAATTTTTCTAAAGATATTCATATTCTCACCTCTCTATTTTGATTATAAAGGATTTTAAGCAAAAAGTCAACACTGAACGACAAATTGTTCACTAAATCAGCAAATTTTTAGCAATGTTGAAAATTTTTGACTGCTAAACACTTTGTTTTGTGTTAACAATATTTTAAATTTGACAATTTTTTGTTTGAAATTTAACTCTAGTTATATTATTATAAATACATATCAAATATGCTTTTACGCTCTTGGCTACTGTTAGGTTCTAACACAAATCCACGGCATCAAACGTTAAATCTGTTGCAGCACTCTAACAAGGCTGACAAACAAAGGGGAGAATATGAAAAAGAGAAGTGAAATTGAAGAAAAATACAAATGGGACATAGGTTGTTTTAAAACCAAAGAAGAAATTGAAAAAGCATTTTCGACCTATGAAAAGTTGATTGAAAACATAAAACAATATTATGGTAAATTTACCGACAAAGATAAATTTTTTGAATATTTAACTGCGCATAAAAAGGAAGAAATGTTAATCAACAGTTTTGTGCATTTTTTAGGCAACACATATAACATTGACAGCAGTGATGTTGAAATAATAAAACTAATCCAGCGTTTTGAGATTTTGGCACAAAAAAGCGCACAAGCCAGCAGTTTTGTTGAACCACAACAATCTCATTTAAGCAACAAATATTTAAACGAATTGTTGGCAGACAAAAGAATTAAAGGTTATGAAAATGTGGTAAAAGATATTATCCGCAACAAACCACACAGTTTAGACGAAAAATCTAACGCCTTAATTGCAAATTTGTCCAACAGTTTTAACAACAGTTCTTCAGTGTTTGACATTATCTCTGATAGTGAAATGAAATTTGATTCAGCCCTTGACAGCAAAGGCAAAGCACACAAACTTGACCAAGCAACTTATGCAATTTTGTTAAGAGATAAAGATAGAACTTTAAGGAAGAATGCTTTTAAAAACTTCCTTGGTGGTTATGGTCAATTCAACAAAACTTTTGCTGAGCTTTTTGTAAGCAATATGAAGGCAGAAAATGACGACCTTAAATTGCATAAATTTCCAAACCTTTTAAACCAACAATTGTTTGGCGAACAAGTGCCAGAAATCGTGTTTGAAAACAATATAAAAAATGTTAACAAAAACCTTAATTTAAATCAAAAATATGTGCGTGCATTAGGCAAAGATTTAGGGCTTAAAGATATTGCTTATTACGACTTATTTTTAGACGAAAAAATTAACGGAAAAGTAACCATTGATATTGCACAACAAACCATTTTGAAAGCGCTTGGACCACTAGGGAATGAGTATATTGCAATGGTTAAGCACAAATTAAGCGATAAATCAATTGATTATATGCCAAGCCAAAACAAGTCCACAGGCGGTTATTGTTCAAACTGCTATGGCGCAAAAACTTTGATACTTATGAACTGGCAAGACGACTTCAAC
>CAKVCF010000003.1 GCA_934725795.1 uncultured Clostridia bacterium
TTTCTTTGCCTGATTTGGTTTCGTAAATTCTAACCGATGTTTGTTGCGCCCCTTGGACATCAAGTTTGAACTCTTGGTTTTGTTTAACAATTTGGTTTGAAGAAGAATTGCTGTCAAAAATAACAATGTCGTCTATATACTTTGATTTGACGTTCTTAACATTTACCCTGAACACCAAATTATTAGTGGTTACATCCAACTTGTCATCTTCATTTCCAAAGTTCAATGAAAGATTTTGCCCAGCAGTATACCACTGGTCAATTTCACCCCTTTCATCTTTGAATGCGTATTCAACAACAAATTCCATTTTGTTGTAGCGGCTTTTACATGCGGACAAAACGCCACATGATAAAACCATCATAAGAACTATAAGAAAACTAACAAATTTCTTCTTCATAACCCCTCACCTTAATTTGCTCTATTTCTACATAAATATTAATTTTATTATATAAAATTATAAAGGATTAAGTCAAATAAATAATTTTAAAAGCGATAAAAATACCTAATTAATTTAAAATTGAAAAAATAAATTAAAATCTCACAAAACACTATAAAATAGCTTTTTAAAATTAATTTTTTAATAATTTTTTTAAAAAATATTTAATTTTTATTGTATTTTTCTGCATTTTTGATATAATTTTTTTATTATTTTAATTTTTTTGTTTAAACAAACTTTTTTAGCACTTTTAAAAATTAAAAACAAAACAAAGTCAACACTGATTTTAGCAGTCTGCCAAAAGCAAATTTAACAAAATCCAAACTTGTTTAAACATAAAAAACGCAACGTTAAAAGGAAGAAATATGCAAAAAGTTTTAAGCACAATGCGCAAAGCAATTCAAAAATATGACCTCATTCAAGACGGCGACAATATCGCTGTCGGTGTTTCAGGCGGCAAAGATAGTTTGGTTTTATTGAGGGCTTTGGCTGATTTTAAAAAGTTCGGTCTTTATGATTTTAATCTTTATGCTGTTACAATTGATAACTATTCAGGTGAAATAAGCTATGATGGCTTAAAAAAGTTTTGCGCTGAAATAAATGTACCACTACACATAGAACAAACAGATATAAACAAAATTGTGTTTGAAATAAGAAAAGAAAAAAATCCATGTTCATTATGTGCAAAAATGCGCCGTGGTGCGTTAAACACTGTTTGCCAAAAACTTGGCTGCAATAAACTTGCTTTGGCACACCATAAACAAGATGTTGTTACCACATTCTTTATGTCCTTATTGTACGAAGGCAGATTAGGCACAATGCAACCAATGTCATATATGTCAAAAACAGGAATAACACTTATTCGCCCACTATATTTAACTGAAGAAAGCAAAATCATCCACGCAAGCCGCAATTTTCCTATTTTAAAAAGCATCTGCCCCGCCAATGATAATAGCAAACGCAAAGAAATTAAGGATTTTGTTTCAAGTGTAGAACAACAATTCCCAGGCAGCAGGAAAAGGATTGAAAATGCAATACTTTCACCTGAAAGTTATAATCTTTTAAGTTTAAACTACAACTTGGCTGACATAATAAACAGCAAAGATAAAGAGTAAGAAACTTATTAATCTAACATTGATAAAGCTTGCCAAAAGCTGCAAATATAATGCTTAAAAACAAAATGCTTTAAACAAGTAAATTAACAGCTAATAACAAAAAATTTTAAAGTTATATTTTCAGCAAGCATAACAAACTTAACAAAATGCGACAAAATGTGTCGCTTTTTTTGTTTTTTAGACATATTTTTAAACAAGCCTCAATAAGTTTGGTTAAGGAGAAATTATGAAAACTGAAATTTATTCCAGACCAAAAGCCCTTGCCAATCACTTGTTAGAAAACAATTCAACAATACGCGCCACAGCAAAAGTTTTTAACTTGCCAAAAAGCACTGTCCACCATGACGTAAGCACGAAGTTGAAATACATAGACTACCCACTCTATTTAAAAGTTAAAAAATTGCTGAACCAAAATTTCAGTGTAAAACATTTGCATGGCGGCGAAAGCACAAAGCGAAAATATCTTGCATTAAAAAAACAACCCAGCCAAGATTTTGAACTAGATTGTTTTTAGTTTTATCCTTTATATTTTAATTGACGCAAATTTTCTGTTAAAAATTTATTTATCAATTTCAGCAGATATAATTAAAATAAAAATTAGATTAATTAAATTATTTGAAATATAAATAATACAATTTAAATTAAATAATAATTTATTTTTTATTAATTTTTAAAAAATATTTTAAAATACTTAAATTAAATAGGTTTTTTAATATAATTATTTATATTTTAAATTTATTTTTATTTAATTTTTAAAAAATAATTTTTTGCAAATTAATTTTCATTATTTAAATATTTTATTTTGATTTTATAATCAATTATCTATTTTGATTTTTATTTCAAAAATCCTTCAATAATTTTTTCTTCTGCCTGAGTTTCTGTCAAACCTAAAGTTCTAAGTTTTACAATTTGGTCGCTAGCAATTTTACCAATCGCAGCCTCGTGTGAAAGGCTGGCACGATTATCAAAAGCACTAACTTGTGGCATTGAAGAAATCTTCGAATTGTCCAATACAATGCCATCGCATTCAACATGGCCAAAGCACTCGTTTTTACCAATCATGTTGGATTTAAACACTTGTTCACTTTCACCCCTTGCAACGCTGCGTGAAACGATATTGCATTTGCTGTTATGCCCTTTAAGTTGAACAGTAAAGTTTGTTTTTGCAACTTGAAAGCGGTCTGTTAAAATCTTTTCATTGATAACCAATGTTGCGTCTTCACCAACCACCGCCTTAGTAACACGGTTTGCAGCATCAACACCACCAATTTGTGTTGTGTTTAAAGTTACAGTTGAGCCTTTGCCAAGTTTTAAAATAGTGGTAGGATTTAAAATTTTATGCTCGCCCACGCCTAAGCCTAAATGATTTTCAATGTAGGTTACAGTGGTGTTTTTGCCAACATGGAAGGTGTGAATGCCATCATGCCCCGCATTTCCAGTGGAATGTACACCACAGCCAGCCACAATTGTAACAACTGCACCATCTTCGATATAAAAATCATTATAAACCATATCAAACAAATCGTTTTGATTAACCACAACTGGAATATGGCAAGCCTCACCCTGACATGAAGAATGAATATAGATATTGATGCCTGGATTGTCAGTTTTACGTTCAATTTCAATGTTGGCAGAAGATTTTAGCATCTCACTTTTGCCGTTTATTCTAAGCGAAACTGCCCCAGCAGGAATTTCATGCAAACCTGCCACTTGCTCCAATATGGTTTTTGTAACATTATCTAACTTCATTTTTACCTCCGTCAATTTGTCCGCAGGTCAATTTGCCCATATTTTTAAGCACATCTGCACTTGCTCCACAGGTTGAAATTTGCCCTTTATTCATAACTAAAATTTGGTCAGCCTGTTCCAAAAGCCTTGTTTGGTGGCTTACAACAATGTAGCATTTACCTTTTTCAAACACACTGCTAAGTTTATCAAAACTCCACAAATCAATGCCAGCTTCTGGTTCATCAAAAATAACAGTATCGCCTTTTTTAGCAAGTGCCAAAGCAATTTCAACACGTTTTTGTTCACCGCCTGATAATGTTTTATCAAAATCACGATTTATATAATCTTTTGCACAAATACCAACTTTTGAAAGGTATTCACACGCTTGCGGTATTGTGTTGTTACGTTTGGTTGCAATGTCAATCATGTCTTTGATTGTTATGCCCTTAAACACCACTGGTTGTTGAAATGCATAATTCAATCCTAAATTTGCACGTTCATCAACTGACAAGTTTGTGATATCAACACCATTAAGCAAAATTTGACCAGCGGTTGGCTTAACAATGCCCATAATAATTTTTGTTAAAGTAGATTTACCACTGCCGTTATGTCCAGTGATTGCGGTTATACAATTATCTTTAAATGTGTATGAAAAATTGTTTAAAATGGTCTTTTTCTCTTTACCATTTTTAACAACATAACTGATGTTTTTTAGTTCTAACATTCTATCTCCTATGTGTATATATTAACACAATGATTGACAAAAATCAATAAAGAAAATCCCCCTAATTTTGGTGGAATTGCATACAGCTAAAAATATTTGCACTTCAAACTTAAAATCAGTAAAAAATTGAATAGAATTTGCACATAAACCGCAGCAAAACATTGGCATAAAGCAATAAAAAAAGAGCCAGCAAAATGCTACGCCCTTGTGAAATATATGTTAATTTTCATTGAGAAATTTTCATTTGTCAATGTGTTTTCGTATGCGTCATCCAACACAACACCATTAAACAAATCAATTGTTTGTTCACCAGCGATTGGTTGGTTGCTTACATATCTGCCATTGCCGTCATCATGGAATAAATCATGATTGTATTCATAAGCAAACGAATTTTTCAACTTAACACCAGATTGATAAACATCAATTGTAAAATACACATCAAATTCACCAGTTGATTTAATTTCAATATCAGTGTCAATCATGTAAACACGGTTGCCTTGAACACCAATAGGAGTGCGGAATTCATCCATTTTTTCACCGTCTACAATCACATCAACTGAAACATTGCCATGCACAAAAATTTGACAATTGTTCACCAATTTATTAATGCTTAACACAATTGCAAATGTTGTAACCGCCGCAACCAGTAAAAGTACAAGTGTGATAATCAAAAATTTGTTACGTGTTACACGGCTACGGTATTGTTTAAGGTTTTGTTCGTTGATTGTTTCCAAATCGTCCATACTTATGTTGGAAGATTTTAAACGTTGTTCAATTTTTTGTTTTTTCTTTGTTTCAGCCTGTTCTGCTTTTGAAGTTTCACTCAATGTGCTTTTTGGCACAATTGGTGCTTGCCTTGCTGAAATTGTTGATTCAGCCCTTGGTTGCGTTGGTCTTGGTGTTGCAGACCTTGGCGCGGATTGTCTTGGTGCGGACGAAGAAACATTAGGTGCAGTTTTTTGCGCCCCTGATACATTTGTTTTTACCTGTTTTTCATCCATATTTGGCATTTTGTTTCCTTTTAACTTATTGCAACACTTTCAACACTTATTTGCATGTAAATTGCATTACCACCAAGCAAAGCAGTTGTTGTTGAATCTGCTTTAATTGTAAATGAAGTCATAAGATATCTGCTTGTAGCGGCCGAACTTGTTGCTGGTTCAAACACAACATTGCTTCCAGCATTATTTTGATAATAATACCAGCCATCGCTGTTAAGTTTAAAACCGTTTGTTGAACTTGTTGGTGCTGTCATGCCAGCTATTGTTGCAGACAGAGCCTTTTTGCCAGCAGGTGTAGCAACAAAGAATTCCACTTTATATCTTATACCAAAAGATTTACCTAAATCTTCATTTTTAAGCAAAAGTTTTAATGTTTTTGCTGTACCAAACATAACTTTATTGTTTGTTGTGTTTGAGCTGTCATAAGCCAATGATATGCTTGCACCTGACAATGCTGCAGAACCAGCAGTGAATGTGCCAGTGCCTGCGTTTGCATAAAATTTGTTGCCAACTGTATCGTACATGCCAATTGTTCCACTTGAATTTTTTGCTGGAACAAAGTTGCGTACCAATGTGCCATTATCATACAAACGGCTATAATAGATTTTACCAATCATACCACTTGTATATGCACTGCCACCACTTAAACTAAAATTACCGATATAGAAATTACTTGTAAGTTGAGTTGTTGATTTTTCAGTTGTACCAGTATGCGCTGTACCATTAACAGTAACACTATTTTTATAACACTCGAAATAATATTTAGTATTTACACTTACGGAATATGATGTTAACCAACTTGAATCAGCCCAGTCCAACCTTGCCGAACCACCAATGCAGAAAACATTTACAGCATTAGCATCTGGTGAGCTTATCCTTGCACCAAACACGCCACGTGTGCCTGATGTATCATCAAAAGAGATAGATGTTTCATATTTTGTTGTTGAAGGTGTTGGTCTAAATCCTGTATCGATATACTGTGTGCCTGTGGTTGCAATATATTCAAGTTGAGTGTAGCCAGTTGGCAGAGATTTAGAAAGCAAAGTTTGCGTGCCTGAACTATCTTCCTGATAAACATTTAAGTTTGTTTCAGCAGTTTTTATAATAGCATTGATTGTTTTGTTTGAACCGCTGGCATCTGTAAACCATGCACCAGTAACGTTGATAATTGCAAATAAAAGACAAACCAGTAATGCCATCACTGATAAAACCATTGTTAAGTTTGTCTTTTTACTTTTTATCATAACGTCCTTTTTTAAGCCGCACCTACAAGAGTGGCTGCGGTTGAACCCCACAATTCTTTTACATCAGCTGCAGTTGCTTGGACTGCGTCAAACACCAAAGTTATTTTTAAATAGCCATTTGTTACATCTGCTGGTGCATCAATAGATATTGTTGCAGCAGTTGCAATTTCAATTGTACCGCTTGTTCTCACCTGACCACGCACATAATACCAATAGTCTGTGCTGTCAGTTGTGTTTGTAACAACGGTTGAAGGTGTTGTTAATGTGATATATTTGCCATAGTCAGTTGTGTCGTCATCTGCGGTTGTTGCATCCTTCATTTTTACTGCAACAACTTTAACCCTAACATAGGCATTGCAAGATTTTGCGTTTGACATTATGCTAACATTTTTCAATGCCGTACCATTAGTCAATTGAAAGCCAAAGGCTTGTCCGCGCAAAATATTATCCGCATTTGGATTGATTGTAAACGCAGTTTGACCTGTTGAAACTGCCTGGTTACTGTTTGATTGTACATAGCCGAATGTTAAATTTAAGTCGTAAAACGTTAAGTTACCTTCAACTGTTGCACGTGCGGTAAAATAAGCATAAGTTACGTTAAAAGCGCACAAAAACACTACCATAACCATAAGTATGGCACCTATTATATTAAGTTTTTTGTGCACAATTTTCATTTTTTATATTTTTACCTTTTACTTATACATACTTTCAAAGTTAGAGCGAACATCTGCCCAACCTTTTGCTGTAAATTCAGCTGAAGTGAGCAATCTGCCAGTTGTATCTTCAATGGTGTTAACTGTAACAACATCGGTTGTTGCTGCTGAGCCAATTGGAATAACTTGCCCTGGACGTATCAATCCATAATAGTAAGAATAACTGCCGTTTACAAAGAAATAATCTTTAAAACTGCCTGTTGCTGTTGCGTTGAAACGAACATAATATGATTTTGTTGTTGATTTATTGATAAGATATGTTAAACCTGTGGTTTCATTTATCAATTGGACATCGCTAACAGAAGTTGTAACAGTGCCTGTAAGTGTTGCATCACTAAAATCATATATTTGTGAACCATTAAGGCTGATTGAACCATACCACACCTTTTCACCAGGGTTGATTGTTATGGTTTTGCTGCCACTTGTTTTGGTTGCAGTTTCCCAGCCATTGAACAAATAATATGTTGAAGATGTCCATCCACTGGTTGTGTTTTGAGTATACACATTGTTCGTTTTTGTATAGTATTTCCAATAGATTCTTTCCCAATTATCTGGTTTTGTTTGAGTGCTACCATCCAAAACTGTTTGGCTGTAACTTGATTCATTTTGAGTGTTTAACCATTTATATGTTACTGCCAAATTGTAGGCTGAAATCACACTTGTTGAATTGTTTTTAACATAGAGTTGCGCTTGATTATTAACCACTTCTGTTTGCAATGTAAGGCGGCTGTCGGTTGCTGTGCTGGTTGCTTGAGTGATTGTTGGCACAAGCACACACCAAACATCGCTGCCTGCATACTTAGTTTTTAAAGAAACTAAATTTGCATACATACTTTTTGTAATGGTGAATTGTGTGCATATTGTTGCCGCTGAATAAGGTGCAACAATTAAATTTGAAACACTATCAACTGTTATATTTGTATCGCTTGTTAAAGTTTGAATATCACGCACCCAATAGGTTGAATCTTCAAATGCCTTATCTTGTGCGCCTGAGCCGTAAGCAGCAGTTGAGTTACCATTGCTTACAAACACTTTTAAGCTGAATGTTGCACCGATTGACAATTTGTTTGCGGTGTTGTTAACAATCATAATGTTTGTGCTGTAAGTCTCTGTCGTCGATGTAATAGATTGGTAAAGCGCTGCATCAAAACTAGAACGATTGTAAACGCTGTAAGTATTTGTAGGCATGCTTGTTGCACCAGAAACGGCGGTTGTTGCAATTGTTGTTGCACCTATACCGTCTGTTGTTTCAATATTGCCTGCATCATTTAACTCTAACTGAGTTTTTATGTGGAAGCCTGAATAATTTGCATTGGCATAATAACCACGTGTTGTTAATTCAACTGAATCCACAATAGGAATATACACTGCAGTATGTGCTGGAATTGTGTAACTATATGTTCTTATTTCTTGAACCTGTGTTGATTCGTCATAAGTTTCGTTTGTCCAGTTATCTGCAAAATCGTATTTGATTGTATTAGATACAACATAAACGTCCGAAGGTTTGGTTGTTGTGCCTTCATCCGCAGCCCAAGAGCCAACCAACCTTGCTTTAAGGTTAACTGCTGCCGAACCTGTGATAACATATGCACCTAAACCTACATAATTTTTGTTGCCCCAAATTTGTTTGATTGGAACAGTTTCAGTCGTTGCGGTTGATGTTGAATCACTTTGTGAAATTGTTGTTACGCCTGCGCCTGACCTGAATGCTGTTTTGCCAACAGGCGCTTTTGGTTGATAATCACCTTTATCGGTTGGATTATACACAACAACATATGCTTCTGCACTGGTTGTGTAACTTGTCAATTTCCTTGCTTGATATTCATTCCAAGCTGTGCCTGCAACACCAGTTTTATCTAACCCCGCAGCGGTTTGTGAAATTTTAACCGCTTTGATATTTATTTGAAGTGAATGTCCAAAATATGTTTCATCGTTCAAATCTGCAAAGTCCACACCTACAATGGCTGTCAACTTGCCTGTGCCTGCTGCTACAGCATCACGATAATATATTCTGCTGTTGTCCACAATCCACGCATTGCGGTTTGAATATGTTAAAATTACGTTTGAAGTATCTAAAGTTGTTGTTGAACTTGTTGAGCCTGATGTTTTAACCCAAACAAGTGAGTATTCTAAATAGAAATAGAATGAATAATCGTAAGAATATTGGAGAGCAACTTCATATTCTTTTGCACCCGCACCAAACGGTACGCCATTTGGCAAAGTGTCGTTTATAATTTGATAACTTTGATTTGGTAAATATGCACCAGTTGAATAACCTGAATTATGGCTGTGCGACCAGCTAAATGCCGCAAATACATAACTGGTTGATAAAGCAAAAACTGCGCCCAATAAGACGCATAGGATTTTTATTAGATTGCTTTTATTTTTCTTTTTTGCAATCATGCTAACTTACCCCTCCTGTTTTTGCTTTCATCATCAATTTACAAGTTAATATTCCAACCTGCGTGCATTGCGCATTTCAATTTCGTTTTGCGCAACAGAAGATATACACCATAACCCCACTACAATGGTGATAAACAACATTTTGTGTTGTGAAATAAAGTCAATATAAGTGCCATAGTTGGCAATTGTTGTAACAACTTTACCTTCCACTTGGTTTGGTGTTACATATTGATATAAAGCGCCAGCTTCTTCACGAAGTTGAGCTAATGTTTTGCCTTCAGCAACTGCTGCTTCTTGTTTCCAAGTCCAAGTTTCATTTTCACCTTGATATTGGAATGCAACATTGTCGCCATGGCAAACATATGTGCCATCTTTGATTGCGATAATACGGTGAACAGTTGGCAAATTGCCTGTACCTGATTGGTCAAATTTAAGCACATCGCCAACTTTATATTCTTTTGCTGAGTGAACAACAACCATATCACCAACTTTCATTGCTGGATGCATACTTGCTGTTAAAACTTTATAAGGCCTATAATGAAAAGCATATACAAACAGCAAGCAAAACGCCAAAATAATTACAATACCGATAGCGATATTATACATAAGTTGTTTTGCAAATTTGAAAGCTTTATTTTCTAAAATTTGGTCGTTATAATTCATATTTCCCCTTAACTTATTTGTGTACAACCCGAAGGATTGTAATTATTTTGGCTTGATTCGCCATAAATACCCATTAATTCAATTGTTTGATAGTTATCGCTGAATTGAGTTTTGGTTGTGAATGTTTGATTAATTTTGCAATTAGAGATTGTTGCCATCACTGAGTTGCTTGATGTTGCATAGCCTGCTACAAAGCCAACATAGATTCTATTGTACCTTGCAATGGTTAAATCAAATACAATTTTGATTGTGCAATTATCAACGCTGCCACCCATAAGTTGGCCAACAACGCCACCTAAGTTGATTGTGTCTAACGCGGTGTGAGTGAAATTGCCAAGGATTGTGCAAGCTGAAATATTTGTTCTAATTGCGTTACCAACAATGCCACCAAAGTGGTCAACATAAATATTTGTTGTTTGATTTATTGTTGCTGTAACATTATTGATTTGTGAAGATGTTGTAGTTGTTGTTTGACCAGCAACGCCACCAACAGCCTTGAATCTTCTGTTTGTGCGTGTCTGTTCAACAGCCAACGTTACTGATGAAGACCTTATATCGCTATCGTCAACTGTTAAATCTGTTGCACTTGCTGCCATACCACCGATGTACACATCTCCAGAAGTTGGCACAAAGTCTGCCTTAAATTTAACTGTTAAGTTAACAATACAGCCTTCAAATTTTGTGTTTGTTGCAATAGCAATTAAACCTGCAATATAACCATCGCTCACCAACTGACTACTGCCATCAATTTCAATGATTGCGTTTTTAAGATTGATGTTGCTAAGCGTTGAATTTGTTGCCTTCATTGCTATCACTGACAATTTTAACACATTTGCCTGCTGTTGTGCAAATGTATTGACGAATTTTGTAGGATTATTATTAGTTTCTGCAATATTTAAATTCTTAATAGTTGCATTTTCCAATTCGTTAAACAATGCAAAGCCTTCAAACCCTGTTATACCAGCATTTGAAACACTAATATTTTCTAAACCGAACAATGCAAAGTCGCCACCATCAAGTGTGCCAGTAAATTTGTTTGCAATCAACGCACCATATTTTTTAACTTGTGCTGTTGCATCAATTTCTGCCAAGCTGAATGCTTGCAACATAACATAATTTTTGTTTGGTTTTAAAGCAATATTTAAGAATTGGCTGCCAGTTGCAATGCCGTAAGGATTTTGCTTACTGCCATCGCCTGAAGCATAATAGTTGAAGTATATATCATCATAAGGTGCCGCAACTGAGCTTAAACTGCCTTTACGCACCACATTAACCGCAATATTTGTGTAGACACCAGCAGTTGAAAGTGGATAAACGAAGTAAGTTGTGTCATCTATCACTTGAATATACTCAGCATTTGCTTGGCTAAGTTCAACAATTTGTTCAACCGCATTTCCAGCCACGCTGCCAGAACTTGTAAATTCATAAGCTGCTATTTTGTAAGAAATTCTTACAACATCGTTTGTTTTAAAGCTTTTAGCAACTGGAATATACAAGCTTAAATCAGTTTCGTCAAACCTTATTTCACCAACTGATTCAGGTCGTTCGCTTGAACCTTCATACACATATTCAGCGCCATTAAACACTTTACCTGTGCCAATACCAACTGCTTGAATTTTGATTGTGTAGTTACCAACCATTTCAGCAGGTGCAACACATTTCAATCCGTCTTCCGCTTTAACAGTTTGTGTTACAGATTGTGTATTTTCGCTATTGCCCCAACTGAATGTGATTTTGTAACCTTGCGCATTTTCAACTTCATTCCAACTGATTGATTCGCCTTCTTCATTCAATGATGTTACAACACCAAGTTTTGTAAAGTTGCTTACAGTTGAAGAAACCATTGATGTGATATAATCTTCACCAATTGCCCTTATGTAAATTGAATAGTTGCCAACTTCAAGCTTTTTGCCGTTATCATCTAAGATAGATGCAAAATCAATTGATGTTTCAGTTGTTGTAAATGTGTAATTTGTTTCACCAGTTAAACTTACAACATAACCACTTATGTGTTCAGCATCTGGATGGCTCCAACTTAACACACCATCTTGTGAAACAATAAATTCAGCTTCAACACGTGTTAACCTTGTCATTTCAATTGCTTCAGTGTAATCACTAAGCAAGATTTCCACATTATTTGCACTATCATATTTGCCACGTGTGCGTAATTTTAAATTATATACGCCCGCGTTGATTTTGCTTTTGCCAACTCCATCAATGCAAGTGTATTCATTATCACCAATTTCATAATAGAAATATGTTTGACCATTTACAACTTTGCTTAATGTTCTTTCAGCTGTAACAGTTTCTTCAACCACACGGCCGTCTTTAAATTCGAACCTTATAATTGTTCCGTTATAGTTTGTTTGGTCGTTCACTGTCCAACAAATTGTGCCGTCTGCAATTTTTACAACTTCAATACCTTTAGATTTTTCAATCGCTGTTAATTTGTCCCCTGTTGATGTTTGAACAAAGGTTGAATTTAAAATACCAGTATCTTTTTCTTCTGTTTGCACAGCACGAACTTTAATATTAAATCTTTTGCCATTTGCAAGTTTTAAATCAGCAGTTTCATTTGTTGTTAAATCTGTGGCTTTAACTGTTTCAGGCAAAATATAAGTTAAAATATTGTTTGCAATAGATACGCCTTGGCTATTTTGACCAATTTTGAAGCTGTATTGTGTTGCATTTTCACCATTTTCTGCAACGATAAATTCATAATCATTGATATAAGTTTGCACTCTATCACTCAACACATAAGCCAAAGCAAATTGTAATTTACCATCAACAACCTGCAAGTTAGTGTTAGACAAACGTTTGAATGAATATGCCACACTTGGCAACCTTGAATTTAATAGATATTTTGAATCTAAATCGTCAGTGCCAACACCTGCCAAAGTGCGAATTTTGATTGAATAGTTGCCTGCTGCAAAATATTTTGAAAAATCAAATTTTAAATAATCTTTGTTATTTAACAAATATTCAACTTTAACAGCTTTAGCTTCTGTGCAATTTTCAACAGGATTGTTTGCCATAACTGTTTGAACACTTGTTTCGTCATGATACAAATAATACACATATGGTTGTGATTCAACTGCAGTTCCGTCATAATATACAATTGGATTAATTTCCAACTGATAAACTGGATAATCTAATGCGTTTCCGTTTTCATCATATTTAATCTTATTTTGGAAAATAAGTTCACCAGAATAAGTGTATGTAACTTCGTTGGTTGGTTGTTCGCTTGAAGAAGTTTCACCATCACCAAGTTCGTTATTAAGTTCTCCATTAGCATCCTCATTTCCGTCTGGTTGTTCAGTTGGCACTGTGTATGAAATGTAAGATTTTAAGTTGTTATCTGTATATCTAATAAATGATTTTGAAGAATATAAATTTGAAGATAAATAACCTTGATTGATTGTATTTTCACCTTGTTGCACCGCTGTGATATCACAACCTAAAATATGCAAGTCAAGGCTGAACACACCACCTTCAATAAGCGAAATAGAATAATAGCCATTTTCGTTTGCAGTGTTCAAACCAGAAGCAAGAGATACTGTTCCATTCTTGGTTGAAATTGTGGTGTTGAAATAATAGAAATTATCAAGATTTAAGTTGATTTGATTGTTTTCAAACACATTGAAATACAAATATTTTGTTTCGCCATTTGAATCAACATAAGGGTATTTGACTGCTGCACAAAGTGTGCCAGCATTATTGATTGTTACAATTAAGTTTGAATCAAGCATTGAAACTGAAGCCAAATAACTCTTATAATCAATGGCAAACAATTCATAAGGTAAACTATTTATATTTATAGTGATTCTATAAATAATAACATTTTTAAACATAGAATAATCGACATCTGTCAATTGTTCATTAAAGGCGTAGTTTAAGCCGCCTAAAGCAAATTCTTCAGGAGAAGCGAATGTGAACACGCCACGTTCATCAACTCTAATCCAAGTTTTTTCATCAGCACCTTGTTTTTCACTATCAAATGCAAGTTTTGTTATTTTAGTAATGTTTGTTTCATCTTTAACCGCAGAATTTGCAATGCTTAAATTACCAGAAGTGTTGCCGATTAACTTTACACTCAACTTATAACTGCCTTTGCTGAGTTTAAGCAAATAACTATCTTCAATTGTTATAACATAATTTGTTGCAAAGTTTATCATTTGCATATCAGCATCATTCCAATTGTCAACGCTTGAATTTTGCAATGCTGACATATTTTCTTCATAATTTGGATTTGTATATTTAATTGTTTCAGTAACACCTGTTGTTTCGTTGCGGAACATCAAGTTTGCTTGTGTGAAATAGCCATTTGCTTTCATAACAATAACGCCGTCATCAATTGTCAAACTTTCATACGTTGGCAATCTATGCACACAAATGTCAAGGCTTTCAGCGCTGCTTACAACATTTGCAAGCCTTGAAACCGCTTTAACCTTGATATTGCAGCAACTGATAAAGTTATCAAGCCCTTCAAATTCAAATTTTGTTGTTGTTAATATTATGGTTTGTTTAACAGAACTATCAAATATATCTTCCAAAGTTAAGATATATTCAGTTGCACCGTCAACAGCTTTCCAAACAACCACACCATCATTAATATCTAATTGTGGTGTTGCAAGTATAACAATTTGGCAAGCTTCACTATATTTTGAAGAGCACAAATTATAGCCTTCAACCCCTGATTTTGGCACTGATTTAACATAGATAGAATAACGTCCTGCTATGAATGGTTCAATCTGTCCATCTTCAGTTTTATAACCATAAGGGAAAGGTGTGTTGTTTGTTGAAATGATTGTTTGATAACTTGTTGCAACATAATCTTTTCCGTCTGCTGAAGCCAGATATACAAGGTTTGTGTTGCTATAATATTCATTGCCTTCACTATCAACCACTTTAAGAACATAACCAGCCAGCACAGATGTTCCGTCTGGCAATTTGTTTAATTCGGTGTCGGTCCAAGAAATGGTTTGAACTTTAGTTTCGCTCACATCTCCAACTGCTGGAAGGTTAACCTTTGTTGGTGCGAACAGGCCATAGAAATCCACTGATGTTTGATTTGAATTGAGCACAAGTTCACCAGTTGAAAGTTGTGCAATCACATCAAATTTAATGTTTTCTTTTGTAAGTGCTGTAACGCCATATTTTAACAAAACGCTTGATTCAATATAAATCTTGCCGTTTTCAATTTTTACGCCTTGCAAATCTTTATAAATATAGCCATAACCTTCAACATCTCCATGTGCGTATCTAATCACACATCCGTCTAAACTTTCAACGCCATTTGCAGGGTCGAAAACAGTATTTTCAAACAACTCTTGGCTTGTTTGGTCAAGCGTTATAACAATTTCACCATTTTCAATACTGATGGTTGGTTGAGCCAATTTTGTAAGTGTTATTTCTTTTGATAATTGACTATTTGTAAAGCCACCAACAGTTTTTGCAATCGCCCTAACCACCAAAACCATTCCGCCCTGGTTTATGCCAAGGTTGTAACTATCTGTGATTATGTTTGTGTTAAGTTTAACAAGTGTTGCACCTTCAACTTTAAACACATCTACACCTTCAACATTTTCTGGCAAGGTAAAGATAAGTTTTGTTCCGTCAGTTTCAACAATTGCATTATCAACAATTTGATATTCCAATTCGTTTGATAACTCACTATCAAACACATAAATTAAAACTGATTGTCCGTCAATTTCTGTGGTGTAACTTGAGTTTGCTTTTATGTTTGCCACAATCTTTTTAACAAGTGTTAAATTAACAGCGTAGTCATCAAGGTTGAATGTATAATTTAATGCCGATTTTGCATCAGGGTTGGCTTCAACCAACAATGTTTCAAAATAAGCACTTTGGTCAACATCATTGTAAATTTTAACCAAAACAGAACGGTCATAAACTGTTTCATTTTCAGCAAAACTTATTCTAACTGAATTGTTGCCATCTTCACGTGCATTATTTTTTGCACCAACAATACTGATTGAATCAGCTTTTCTTATATAAATCGTTTCACCTATAGAACTCAACAATAAGTCTTCTTCATTAGATTTGTTATTTAATGTAACAAGTTGCAACTTATTTATTTGTTTTAATTCGCTTTGATTAATCTTGTTGTAAAGATATGTTAAATCAAATTTTATTGTTTGATTTTCACTGTCAACTTGAACACCTGAATCAAGCAACAAATATGTATCATTTAACAATAATCCATAGTCGCCATATGTGTAATTTAATGCGGTTTTAAAAACAATGTTTTGTTCATCTCTAACTGCCATATCAAACTCTGCTTTTGGTGCAAAACTGATGGTTTTTAATGCTGAATAATCAGTTGTTACATTTGTATCTTCACCATCAGGCAAATGGTTAGCAACATATCTAACTTTTACCGTAAAGTTATTGCTCAACGCACTTAAAATAGGATTAAATTTATCATCCAACAAAGTGATTGAATATGTTTTGCCAACCTTTTTAACATCAAGCCTAGCATCTATCGTTTCAAAATTGTTTTCGTTGAAGTTGATTGTATCTGTTGAAGTTGAAAATTCCACTTCCAAAACCATATCTGCACTTTCGTGTTCAGGTTCAATAATCAATTTATTTCCAACTACACTTAACTTTGAGTCTGCTTGTGATTTGTTAATATTTAATTGTTTTGGCAAGCTGTTAATATAAACAACATTTGCATCGTCAGCTGCTAAAGCAATAAGTTCAATTTTGTTTAAACCAACAATCAAATCTGTTAAAGTTTCGCCAAACACATAACTTGAAGTGATATCTACATCATTCAAGCATAGTTTATAGTTGTTTGTTAAATTGCTTGTAAGAGAGTTGTTTTGATTGTTAAAAGTTAATTCAGGTGTTGCCAAGCGTTCAAACACATAACTAACACTCTTTGGTGAATCAATAGTTAAACAACCATCACCCTTTGCTTGTAAAACAAACTCTCTTCTTTGTTGAGATTGTAAATCAAACACAAATTCAAGGTTATCGGTTTCAACTTTGTTTTTAATATCATTTTCAATAACCAAATAGCTTTCAGCTTGAGCCACTGGAACTATGCTAAATTTTGCCTCAGCATGCTGAGTTGAAATTGTTGGTGCAGCCAAAACTGTAAATGTGTGTGTAGCAGTTATTTTATCGCTGCCATCAGTGTTTTTAACACTAAATGTCTTGCTGCCATCACCTAACACATAAAGATTCAAAACATATTCGCCAGCCGCTAAATTGAGTTCATTTAAATTTGTTGTAGATTCAAAAGTGGTTACAACTGTGCTACCCTTTGTTAAGTCAAATTTCAACACTGCATTGTTTTCTAAATTTAGTTCACCTGCAGATGCTGAAACAATTCCATTCTCAACAATAATTTTATTTACTTCTTGCAAGCAAACAATTTTGTATGAAGAAGTTTTTGCATCAATTTTTCTGCTTCCATCGCCCAAATGTGTTATTCGCACATCATATTCACCAGCATCAAATTCAACACCTAAGTTAAGAATATTGAATGTCATTTCTTGCATGAATGCAGTTATAGTTGTGCCAAATAAAGATTGTTTGTTTGCATCTAAAATTTGAAATTTGTATTGATGCTCTAATGTTGCATTGAGTTTTAAAACATAATTTTCTATGCTAAATTCCGCCATTGCTTGCTTTTCAACCGTTTCAGCAGCAGAAGCAGAAGCCAAATAATAGATTTTGCCATCAACAAAGTTTGCGTTTACAGTGATAGTGTAACTTTCACCAGACAAATATCTATCGTCTGTAAAGTCAATTTCACGTTTATCGGTTACAATTTCATAAACAACTTCATTGCTTGAATTTACAACCTTAACTTGATAGTGTGTTGCATTGTTAACGGCATTCCATTTAACCATATTGGTTGTACAACTGATAGTTGGTTTTTCCAATCGATTCAGTTCAATGCTTGTTCCTTGTTCAGTTGACATAACTAAATTTTTAGCATCGTCAGCCAAAACAGGTTTAACCTTCAATTCATAAGCCTCATTCTTAGGCGTAAAAGCTGTATCAAAATCAGCAAAACTTGTTAAATTGTAATAGTTAGATTCAACTGAGGCAATCCTTTGATTTCCAAGGTAAATTTCATAACTTTTTACGCCACCCAAAGCCTGCCAACTGACTGTTTCATTCAACAAAACAACATTCAAATCTTCAACACATTTAACACTCACACTAACACTTGAAGAATTATATGCCGTAAAACCTTCACCTGCAGTTCCAACAGCATAAACCATTATTTGAAGTTCACTACCAGCCAAAGATTTATCAATCGCTGACAATTCACACACTGCATTTGCTGTTGTTGTGAAAAGTGTTCCATTTACATAAACTTGATAACTTCGTGCCTTTGATTTTTCAATGTTAAGTTTGCCGCCAATCACACTTATTGATTTTGGTGCACTTGCTTGGTTAATTTTAATTGTTTGTGAGAAGTTTGAATCTTCAAAAGCGTTTGTATATGTAGGCACAGTGGCTTTTACTCTAACAGTCAAATCACGATCATAAGCTGAAACGCCAGTCGTTGAGACTGAAGATTGCAAATGCTTGTTATAGTCATTTAAAGAGTATTCAAGAACGTTGCCAATATTGATGCTTTCACCATTTATTTCAATTGTGTAGCCATTAACAAAGCTATCTTGGTTGGATTGAGAAATTGTAAAAGATTGTTTTTCTGCTGAATAAGTTATTGTCGGGGTTGAAAGTTTTGTAACATTCGCAACAACTTGAACTTGCATGATATCTTGAATTAAATCGTTTTCATCTGCAACAACTTTTAAGTAAGTTTTGCCAGCAGTTAAAGCTGTAATTTGATTGTTGCGAACCGACACAATGCTGTCGTTATAAGAAGTTATTTTGTAAGCCTTGTTCGTTGGATATCTCGGGCTAAAATAAACTTCAGGCGCATACGTTTCACCAACAAGCAAAACAACACCATCAGCGGATGGTGCATTAAAATATATGTTTTCAACTTTTATGTTTTGTTTGCAGCCGAAAAGCAAAAAAGAAAACATTGCAATCAACAAACAAACTAAAACACTTTTTCTTTTTGTCATAAGACATTACCCCTTTATGTCTTTTTTTGTCAAAATTAGTTTAACACATTAATTTTTTTTTATCAAATATTTTTTAAATATTTATAAATAAATAGGCAAAAAATTCCAGCAAAAAATTATCACTAAAAATTTAAACGATTTAGTATTAATTTAACACAAAAAATCCAATCAAAATATTAAAAAATTACAAAAAATTATATTTTTAACATATTTTTCACATATTTTTAGCAAATTTTTCACAAAATAATTTATTTTTATTTATTTTTTTAATTTTGTATTTTTATGCAATATAAAATACATATCCTTCTAAACAAAAATTTTTCATTTGTATTAATTAACTTTATAAGGTTTGAAAATTAAAACACACAAGCTTTCAAACCATACTGTTACCTACAAACAACCATGTGTTTTGCAGATTCAATTAATATAAAGGTATGTTTCAAAATCACACAGCATAAATATAAATATGTTATACAACGACTATCAAGTTTTAAATGACGATGAATATCAAATAATCAATCTCCACTACCGACAATCTCAGCAACACACTCAAAGTGAGATTGTGAATAAATTATTTATAAACTTTGACCAATGCAAAAGTTATTGTTTTGGCTTGAATAACTGTGTAAATAAGCGCATTCAAGCGGTTTTATTAAATGCTAAAACTGAGTTTGAAAAGCTTATCAGTAACGTAAACACAACTTTTAAACTTAACGCAACTACATCCAAAGTCGTATCTAGTTTTGGCGTGTTTGATTTTGCCAACAAATTAATTGAAGGCTTAAAGTTAGCTCAAGAATTTCTTAACCTAGCAACTGATCCAAAGTTGACTGATTTTGCAAAACAAACAACAAAAACAATTTTAGACATTGCTGACCAACTCTTTGACGCGTTATCAAACAGCAACATTCAAATGTTTAAACATATGTGATTTGCTTTTACATAAATTTAAAATAAAATTAAACATAAAATAATCACATTAAAATATAAAACTGAAATCATTAAATAATTTTGATAAAAAAATAAATACTTCCAAACTGTTAAGGAAATATTTATTTTTTATTATTCAAGAGTAATTTTTATTTTTTCAAATTTTAATTTAATAATTATTTGTGCTTCAAAAAATTTAAAAAATATTTAATTTTTATTAATTTTTAATTATTTTTGCATATTTTATTTAATTTTTTAAGAATTTTTTAATATTTTTATTTTTAATTTTTTAAACAATTTAAATTCACGCTTAACAATTTCAGCCAAAGCTGGTTCTATTTGATAAAGAGATTTTAAATCAAAAACAACCGAACTTAAATTCTTGATTTTCATTTGTGCAGACAAATCTTTTATCGCTAAATCAAAAGCCGAATAGTCGGCAGCTGCAAAATGTTGTTTATAACCGATTAACACCTTTGCAATATTTTTTGCTGGCAAATTTGCTGCAGGCACAATGTATGCTTTTGTAACTGGCACAACATTATGA
>CAKVCF010000004.1 GCA_934725795.1 uncultured Clostridia bacterium
TTTTTATTGTTAATACAACTTACTATATTATAAACGAAATAAATTGGTTTATTTGATTGACAACAAACTATTTTATGATTGAATGCAAAATATATTAGGTTGTATAATTGCTTTTAACTTGTTTTTGAAATCTACAAAATCTCAGTTTTAAGTTAAATTTTTAATTGGTGATTGATTGGTTTACAATGGTAAGTCTTTTTTATCAAATTTGAATATACCAATAGTGTAAGTTACAACTGCGATTGCAAGCAAGATGCAAAGTTTCCAAATAAAGGTTGTTGTGCCTGCAAGTATTGATGTTGCATCAAACAGAGAGATAATTGAAACGTAGTCTGGATTTTGTGCTGTGATTTGTTTTTGTTTATCATCCACCTTAGCCCTGTAAATTACAATGGCTGAACGTGAAGTGGAATTGATTTCTTCATTTGTGAAATTTTCAACTTCAATCTTTTCCATTTGTTCTCCTTTTAAATCGACATATGTATACTTTGTTGACATATGTAGTAATTTATGCTATACTGAATATAAATGCAACAGATATTTATTTACAAAAAATGTAAAGTGTTGAAAAATTAGACAGTTGTATATTTATGTCTACAAACAAGGAGAGTTTATGGAAGAATTTAAAGAAGATTTGAGAATAGTTAGAACAAGAAAGCTTTTATGTAATGCACTTTTTAGCCTGCTTGAAACTGAACCTTTTGAAAAAATAAGTGTTATGGACATATGTAAAGAAGCGATGGTTCATCGCGCAACTTTTTATAATCATTTCAGCGATAAGGAAGAGTTGTTGGAGTATGCAATAGACGAAATTAAAGAAAATTTATTTGCTGCCACTGTGGAAAAGGAAAGTTACACTTCTTCTAAAGAAATGTATATGTCGCTTATCTCAACTGTGGTTGAATTTGTGGAACAAAACAAGCCAAAAATTTTGCTTATCATCAACAAAAATAGTTATGAGAAAGTTTATGAATTGCTTTTAACAACCGTTAAACGCAGTATCGCATATTTGACAAGCAAAAATAAGTATAAAGAAGATTATGCCTTGCCGCTTAATGTGTTGATTGACTTTATCAGTGGTGGAATCACCAGTGTTGGCCTTAGTTGGCTGCAAGCTAAAAACCCTTGCAGTAAGGAAGAATTGATTGAATACTTTAACATAATTTTAGATAAAAGGATATTCGTTAAATAACAAGGTAAGCCAGAGGCTAAAAGTGTCTGTTAGAGCGTAATTGATTATAACAACTCTTTATAGTAATTATTCTAGTTATATTTACTAAACATTAATATAAAGAAGAATAATGATACTAAAAAGGGCAATTACAATAGTTAAATTTAACAAACAAAAAACAACCTAAAGTAAAGGTTGTTTTTTATAAAATAGGTTGTTTTATATTTCGTTTAAACCTGGTTGATCGTCTTCAATGTCAGGTTTTGTTTGCTTTTTGGCCTTTCTTTTTATAACTATATGTCGAATGAGTTTATACATTCCATACTCAGCCCAATACAATGCAACTGATTGACCAAGATATACAACAAAGGCATGTAAAATAGGTGAAATATTATAAATATCTTGCAAGAATTTGATGCCAAAAGGATGGCTGATGAGCATAAGGTTTGAACCAGTAAACTGATTTATAATAAGTGCTAAAACTGTGAAGATAGTTGTGAACATTAAATAATGCACAAAATCTCTTGCTCTTGGTTTATAAAGCCCGCGCATTGCAACCAATACGCCGATATAGAACATGCACCAGTGGAAGAAAAATCCATGTATTGATGCTGGATGCCAAATAGGATAAAGTAACAAAGAAGTTGTAGGGTAGATTGTGTAGCATACTGAACCAGCAATGCCACCACAAACCAAAAAGCAATAGCCCATGTTTTTAATAAATTCATTTTTGCTGAGTGCAAACCATATTGCATAAATAAAAAGGCTGCAAAAGTATAATGGCACCCAACCATTAATGTTGGAGTGTTTGTATAAACGAATAATAATTTTAATAACTTCCAAAACTGTTACAACAATTGCAACAATCAGCATTGTTTTTTTAACTTGCTTTTCAGTCATTTTGCGAGAGAGAACAAGTGCTACAACGGCAAGCACAACAAAAATACCTATTGCCACAAAGTGCCAAAAAGTGAATATTCCGCAGATTTGGTCTTTGGTGAAATTGTCGTAGAACAAAATGCACTCTCCTTTTAGTTAAAAATCTTTTGTTATTTTACATGGTTTTGTAATAATTTGTCAAAACTTTTTGCTTGTGGCTTTGTTAAATTGATAAGGCAATACATTGGCAATTAGCGATTGTTAAATTTAAATTTCACTTGTCTAATCCAGTTTTAAGCAAATAATCATTTAAACTTAAACTTGGATTTGGTGCTAAACTCATATCTGCAATGCCAACACCAGCAACATACGCATAATAGCCAGCCGAGCCAATCATGGCAGCATTATCAGTGCAGTATTGCATATCAGGTCTATAACATTTTATGCCGTTTTGTGCAGCAACTTTATCTAACTTTTCACGCAGATATCTGTTGGCACTAACACCACCTGCGATTGCCACTTGTTTAAAGCCATATTCTTTGCAGGCTGCAATTGTTTTTTCAACCAATTCGTCCACTGCCCAGTGCTCAAAACTTGCGCAAATATCTGCTTTTGGTATAGGTTGATTTGCTTGCTCCAACTTATGGATGTAGTTTATAACAGCGGTTTTTTTGCCGCTAAAACTAAAATTATAGCCAAGCGTATCGTTAGGTTTTGCAAATTGAATATTTGGTTTGCCCTCCATTGCCAGTTTGCTGACTTTTGGCCCGCCAGGGTAGCCTAAGCCAAGCACGCGTGCAACTTTATCAAAACATTCACCAACAGCATCGTCCAATGTTGAGCCTATAAGTGTGTGGTGGTTATAATCTTCCACTTTAACAATGGCAGTGTGTCCGCCACTTACAATTAAACAAATAAAAGGTGGTTTAAGGTCAGGGTATGAAAGATAATTGCCCGCAATATGGCCATAAATATGGTTAACTGCAACAAGTGGCTTTTTTGTAACATAAGCAAGCCCTTTTGCATAACTTACACCAACTAAAAGAGAGCCAACCAAACCTGCACCATAAGTAACTGCGATAACATCAATGTCATTCATTGTGCAGTTGGCCTTGTTTAAGGCAAGTTTAACCACATTATCGATGGCTGTTATATGATTTCTGCTTGCCACTTCTGGCACAACACCGCCAAACAATGTGTGAATATCAATTTGGCTTGACACTATATTTGAAAGGCACTCTCTGCCATTAACTACAACTGCGGCGCTTGTTTCATCGCAACTTGATTCAATTGCTAAAACTTTAATATCTTTTTTCATATCGCACATTATAGCATATTTTTAAGTTTTTTAAAATTAAAATAGCATAGATTTAACTTAATCTTACCTTAAAACAAATACACTTTAAACTGATTTTAAAGATAAGGTCTTGTTAGTTTTTTAATTTTAATAACAAGAAAATAAATTAGAAATCAATCACAAATTTAATCAAACTAAAATATTTGCATTGATAAATTGTTTTTGATATAATTGCAGTATGAATATCGAAAATATTGGTGAAGAATTATCTGCACTTGTGGACAAGTTTGAATTGACAAAAAGTTGCTTGCATTTGGACGAACTTAGCACACGTTTAACCAGTTTGATGAAAGAGCGTGAGTCTTTAACTTTTTGGAATAATTTAGACTATGCAATGCAAACAAATAAAGAAATAAAATCTTTGCAGGACTTATTTAATGAAGTCCAATCTTTGCAGGACCAAATCACAAGTTTGATTTCAACCGTAAAGGATTTAGAAACGGAAACCGACCTTGAAATGCTTAACTTGGCATTTACTGAACTGCTTGAATTGCGCGATAAAGTAGACGAACTGAATGTTCGCACTTTGCTAGACGAAAAGTACGATAACAACGATGCAATTTTAACAATACACTCTGGTGCAGGCGGAACAGAAGCACAAGATTGGGTTGTTATGCTTGCAAGAATGTATAAAATGTACGCGGCAAAAAATGGTTTTGAATATTCGGTTGTAGATAAAGTTGAAGGCAATGACGCAGGCTTAAAAACCATTGTGGTGTGGATTAAAGGTGAATATGCTTACGGCAAACTTAAAGGTGAAATGGGTGTCCACCGTTTGGTGCGTATCAGCCCGTTTGACAGCAACAAGCGTAGGCACACCAGCTTTGCATCAGTTGAAGTTGTGCCAGCAATCACAAAAGAAACCGAAGTTAAAGTTAAAAATGAAGATTTGCGTATTGACACTTACCGCAGCAGTGGTGCAGGTGGCCAAAATGTGAATAAAGTTGAAACCGCAGTGCGCATTACACATATTCCAACTGGCATTGTTGTAACTTGCCAAAATGAACGTAGCCAACTCCAAAACAGAGAAAATGCAATGAAAATTTTAACAAGTAAATTGGTTGCGTTAGAAGAAGAAAAGCACCGCCAAAATTTAAACGAAATTAAGGGCGACCTTAAACGCATTGAATGGGGCAGCCAAATCCGCAGTTATGTTTTCCAACCATACACAATGGTTAAGGACCATCGCACAGATTATGAAACAAGCGATGTTGCTGGTGTTATGGACGGCGAACTTACATCATTTATCAATGAATATTTGCGAAAATCACATGCTAAAAATGCGTAGATTAAATTTGTTTGTTTTATAATTAAACTTAGAAATTTTGTAATAATTATTTTATATTTTGCGTTGATGAAATGTTAAAACAAACAAAATAATTTAGATAATGCACAAGGTAAAAAATATAAAAAAGGCACACAAAGTTGTGTGCTTTTTCTTTTTATACAAGACAAAATTTTAAAGTATAAATAAACTTAATTGATTTGTTGATGCACAAAAAAAGCACCTTTTTACAAGGTGCCTTTTTGTTTTTTTAACTAATTTTTAATCACCGCTGAATGGTAACAAAGCCATATTGCGTGCACGTTTGATTGCAACTGTCAATTCACGTTGGTGGCGTGCACATGTGCCTGTTTGACGGCTTGGCAAAATTTTGCCTTTTTCTGTAACGAATTTACGAAGACGGTTAACATCTTTATAATCAATAAATTTGCAATTTTTATCATCACAGAAAACACAAACACGTTTTTTAGGTTTGTTGTGTGGTTTGAAAACTCTTTTCTTTTGTTCTTGTGGTTTAACTTCTGGTTGAGCTTCCTTAACTTCTACTTCTTCTGTCATAGTTTCTCCTTTTATAATTTTTGCGGCATATAAGCCTTTTAATTTAAAATTGTGTTAGTTTAACTTTTGGTTAAAACTAAAATGGCAAATCGTCATCACTGATTGGTTGAAGGTCGCTAACTGGACCAGTGCTGCCAACGTTCATACCACCTTCGGCTGAACCATTTTCGCCACTGTCGTTACGAGAAGTTAAAAATTCAACTTCATCTGCAACAATGTCAACTGCTGTGCCTTTTGAACCATCTTGACGTTCATAATTTCTAACTTGGATTGAACCAGCAACCGCAACTTTATTGCCTTTCTTTAAAAATTTTGCGCAATTTTCAGCGTTGCCACGCCATGCGGTAACATTGAAGAAATCAGTTTCTCTGCCACCTTCAGCGTTGCTAAATCTACGGCCAACAGCAATAGATAAACGGCATACTGAAACGCCTGTTGGGGTTTGGCTAAGTTCTGGGTCGCGTGTTAAGTTGCCAATTAAAAATACTTTGTTCATAATTACTCCTTAAAAATTTTTATAACTGAGTAATGAGTGTTGCATTAATTATTTTGCAACAACAATATATCTCATAATTCCGTTTGTGATTGCAAGCAATGAACCAAGTTTATTTGGTGCTTCGGCAGATGCTGTAAAGTTAACAAGCACATAATAGCCTTCACGCTTCTTATCGATTGCGTAAGCAAGTTTTTTGTTGCCAACACGTTCAACAGATTCAATTTTGCCACCATCTTTTTCAATCATACCGTTAACAGAAGCAATAAGGGCTTCTTTTTCTTCGTCAGTTGATTGGCTAGGAATAATGTACATTAATTCGTAGTTTTTCATATAACCTCCTTATGGACTAAGACCCTTTCGGGTAAGGACACAAATTTGGCCTTATTCGACCACCAAAGTTGTGTGTTAATGTTTGGCAAGTTAGCCAAAATTTTTTAACGCTTGCATTGTAACACAAAACAAAATAAATTGCAAGCATAAATTTAAAAAAACTGATTTTCTTTAATATATTAATATAATAAGTATAAATAATGTAAGGTGTAATCTGTTTTTGGCATGGATGTTTTGTGTTTTAAAATTGTTTAACCAGCGTGTGAATTTGTAACACAATTATTGCGTAAAAAATAATTGATTGAAGCACATGATTGTAGATATTAAAAACATATAATTAAATTTTTACATGTCTTAAAACTGTTTGTTAAAAACAAAAAAGCAAAACCAATCGGTTTCACTTTTTATAAATTTTTTATTTTTACAATGTTTTGCAAAGCCTACTATAAAGTTTAAATGGCTAAATTTTTTTAATGTTAGCGCAATGCTAAAAAAGTTTTTGCTATATGTTTTCACTGGCATATCATTTATAATCTGCTATATTAATTAAGCAACAATATCTTTAATATAGTCAAAAATTGAAGCTTCGCCGATAGTTTCATTCGCGGTTATGTTGATTGTTTTTTCAACTTTGCCGTCTATAACAATTTCAACATTGCCAACAACTTCACCTTGCTTACAACTTTTAAGTTGGCTTGGCAAATTAAAGTTGAGTGAATAGTTTGGTTGTTCACCTTTTGCTGAAACCAAGCTAAAATCTTCTGCTGCAGAAATTGTACAAACTTTGTTTTTACCTTTAATTACTATGGTTTTGTTTGCTAAATCTTTATTGCTAAAAATGGTTTTGCTTTCAAAATTGTCAAAGCCATAATTCAACAAATCACTTGCAATTTTAAATCTGTTTTGGCTGCTGTCTGCGCCTAAAACACAAGAAATTAACTCCATATCGCCACGGCGTGCGCCAACTGAAAGGCAATATTTGGCTTCGTTGGTTGAACCAGTTTTGCCGCCAATGCAACCATCATAAAATCTAGAAAGTTTGTTTGTATTGGTCATTTGAGTGGTGCGTCCGCTTGGATGTGTAAATTCCTCATTCCAGATTGAAGAATATTGGTGGTAAACATCATAATCCAACACATGAGAAAGCAAAATCGCTTGGTCATAAGCTGATGAATAGCCTTGTGGAGCTGGCAAACCAGTGCAGTTAACGTAGTTCGTATCGTGCATTTCAAGGGCTTGTGCTTTTTCATTCATTGTACGCACAAAATTGTTTTCGCTGCCGGCAATATATTCTGCCAAAGCCACACTGCTGTCATTTGCACTGCACACAATCACAGATTTCAGCAAATCGCCAAGTTTGTAATCGGTGTCTGCATCTAAAAAGATTTGACTGCCGCCCATACCGCTTGCATTTTTGCTGACTGTAACCATATCGTCAAGTGAGATATTGTTGTCTTCCACATTTTCAAGAGTGATAAGCACTGTCATTAATTTTGTAACACTAGCAATAGGGTATTTTGTGTGGCTGTTGTTTTCTTTAAGCACTTTGTGAGTGCTTTTTTCAATCAACACACTAGATCTGCAAGTTGCTTCTTGTTTTGCAGGTGAAGCATACACTGGTTTTAGTGGCATCATTGCAAAAACAGAACATAAACCTGCCACTACTAACACAGAGCTGGCAATTTTAGTTTGTATATTTTTTACATTTTTCACCTTACAATTAAAGCCATGATTTTGATTTTTTGTTTTCATAACAAAATCTCCTTTTTGTTTTAGTGTGCCTAGCAAAAAAAAATTTATGCTTTCAGGCATAAACTTTTTGTTTAGTTATTTTAAATTGATGATAAAAATGTGGAGCATTAGTTGTTTTTTTATTGTTAATTTTATAGCCATACTATTAAAGCGCTTGTTTCAGCAACTTTAATTATTTTAAACTTATATCGCTTTAAATGTTTGTGATTTTAAAACTTGCTTATGTTCAGTTTTAAACAGAAAACAAAATTCTAAAAATATCTTTTGTTACCGACATAACAATATTATCTTCAACGTCAACAATCAAATCCACTGTGCCAACAATGTTTGATTTGTTCACAGGGCCATAAGTCATGCAGTCTATCATGCTATCAGTCCAGTTGTCGCCAATCAAAAAATATTCATTATCGTTAAGCACAATACAAGAGTTTCCATTCAATGTGCTAATATTTTGACTGTGGTCAATGTGTTGACCATTAATATAAGTTAAATTGTTAACAAACGGCAAATATTTGTGTTGATAATAATTTTTGATATCGGTGTTTATTTCACCATTTTCATTGTATTTTTCACGCGAATATACCAATTTGACGTTTACATTAAGATTGTAAGCTGTTGCAGTTTCTTCCACTTGCACACTATCACCAGGAAGGGCAACAAGGCGCTTGATAATAGAACCAGATTGCCACCAATTGACGTTTGCAACAACAATTGTGTTAGCTTTAAGTTTTTCATGAGTGTTTATAAAAACAGTGTCGCCATCAGCGTATATATCTTCAACATTTTTGTTGATTGTTGGCAACATACTATGACCACGCACACGCGTTTTGCTGTAACAAGCATTGTAAGTTAAAAAGCAAATTGAAAGCAACAACAAAAAAACGCACACCACAGTTACGATGCCGCTTATAATGTTTGCAATTATTTCCTTTGCTTTATTTTGCATAAAAGCATTATATCAAAAAACAAAATAAAAACAAAGTGTTGACATATTATTTGACAAATTATCTCATTTGATTTAATCTTAAAACATAAATATATAGATACACAAAAGCCTAAAAATTGTGGTGATTTTGTGTATCAGCAAACCAATTGGTTTATAAAAGGAGAAATTATGCCTTCAGGTTCACATTCTAGCGGCGGCGGTGGCAGTCATTTTGGCGGTGGCAGTAGTGGCGGCAGCCATTTTGGTGGATTTTCACGTTCAAGCCGCGGCAGCAGTGCAAATCTTGGTCCACGCGTGATTGTTTTTGGTGGTAGACGCTATGTTGTTAGTGGTCAACGCAGAACAGGGCTATATGCACTTATGTTTGCAATTATCGTGTTAGTGTTTGCTTTGTTTAGCGGTTGTTTAATAACAAGTGGCGCTAAACAATCAATGCAAACAATCAAAGATGATTATGCTCGTTATCAAGAAATGATTACATACGCTGAAACAAACACTGACTACCAAATAAAGGCAGTTATAACCGATAATTTTAAACATGATTCAGGCAAATATTACATAACTTATGCTTTTCCGCTTAACACAATTGCTGATGCTGAGTTATGGAGCAGGTATCGTGAAGATTTGTCTAACAACACAGTTGAAAACAATTGGGTTTTAGGTTACAGTTATTCAGTTTACACTTTGGAGCAAGTTTCTTCTGCGGGATTAAGAAAAGGTGAAATTATCAACCTTGCAATCAACGACAAAAACACAGAAATCAACAAAGATACAGATAGTATACCTTTTGATTATAAAGATATGCCACTCACACAAGATGGTGAATATATATCTGCTCAACACAGCAAAAAAGTTGGTCCAATTGTTATCACCATTGCAGTTGTGTTAATCGCAGGTTGTATTGTTGGCATGGTGTTTGTGATAAAAACTTCTAAGTTGGAAGAACAATCAAAAGCAGAGCAAACAGCAACAGCAGCAACCAGCGCACCAGAAAATCAACCAAAACAACAAGTTTGTGCATATTGTGGTGCAGCCCTTGAACCTGGCACAAAAAAATGCCCTAATTGTGGTGGCTCTCAAAACGTTTAATTTTTGATTAAAAAAGTTTTTTAAAAAGGTTTATAAAATAATGTGATTGTTAAAATCAAAATATACAAAACACATTAGTAAAAAACAAAATTAAAAAATGTTTAATAAATAAAAAATAATAATTAAATTTAAAATAAATAAAAATTAAATTAAAAAACCAAAAAAATAATAAAAATGCCCTAAAAATCTATATTTTAAGGCATTTTTTTAATTATTATTTTAATTATAATATATTTTTTATTAAAAATCAATATATTTTTTAAAAATATTTTTGACAAAATTTTTTAAATTTTTATTTACATTTATATTGAGTTATGTTATTATTTAGGCGCATTGACCGCTTGGCATATTTAAAAATTTAATATGTTAACGGTCTATTTTTTTTCAAGGGAGGTGATAATTTGAAAAAATCAAACAACGATTTAATTGCATCATGCCCTGCAACAAAAGATACGGCTAAGCCAAAAATCAAGACAAAAACTTTGCAGCAAACAGAGCAAAAAAAGTTTAGCATTAAACCGTATCTAAAACAACACAAATGGAAAGTGCTTGCCTACATTCTTCTTGTATTGATAGATGCACTTATCAACATTCCATTTGCAATTCTGCCAGCACATATGGTGGTTGCGATAACTGAAGCAAATTATGCTTTGGCATTAAAGTATGTGGCAGTGCTTGGCTCACTGTATGTTATGATTATTTTTGTAAACTATTTTTCACCAAAGTTGTTTGCAAAATTATCAACCGATATCACAATAGCAATGAGTTTAGATATCGCAGAACAAGCTTTTAAAATTTCATCGGCAGCATATGCAAACCACCAAACAAGCAACTTCTTACAACGTATTCGTTCCGACCCTGAAACCATTTTTAATAGGTTAACAAATATTATTGAAAGCATAGGTTTGCTTATTCATGTTGTGGTTGTTGTGATTTATCTATTAACTGTTAATGTTTGGACGTCTTTAATTTTAGTTGTTTATCTAGCCGCTATGATGGCAATAACTTACTATCGCAAAAAAGCTAGAATAAATAACCAGCGCAAAACCAACAAGGCAAACGAAACTGTTTCAAGTTTGCTTAACGAAGTGGTGCGCAGCGAACGTGATATCAAGTCGCTTAACCTTGAAACAAAACTTAAAGACATAACAAAATCAAATTTTGATAACTATAAACAAGTTATCATCAAAGCACAAGATAGCAATGTTAGATATCGTGCTTTGGACTGGACAGCATTCACAATTTTCTTTGTGATTTTCACATCTGTTGGTATCATTTTATTAGACAAAGGTTTTTTAACACTTTCCGCATTCTTGATTTTATATAGCAACCGCTTTAAAATGGACAACTTGTCTAACATTGTAACAACCATAGTCAATGGTTATGCAGATATTAAAGTGAGTTACGAACGCATTAACGAACTTTATAAAGATGATGATTATGACCTTGAAAAATTCGGCACTGTACACCGCAAAAATTTAGGCAGTGATATCGAATTTAAAAATGTTAGTTTTGGTTATGTTGAATACAAAAACTTTACGCATGAAGAAATTGAAGCAAAGAAAAAGTACAACAAAAAACACAAGATAAAAGAAGAAGTGCCAAAGCGAGAAATCACTGGCAAAAAGCAAGTGTTTGACAATTTATCTTTTAAAATTGAACCAAACACAACAGTTGCTTTTGTTGGTAAATCTGGTTGCGGCAAATCCACAGTGCTTAACTTGATTTCAAAAATCTACACAGTGGACAGTGGCAAAGTGCTGATTGGTGGAATTGATATCAACAAACTTGATAAAGAAACTTTGCGTTCATCAGTTGCGTTGGTAAACCAATTCCCTTACATATTTGATATGACAATAAAAGAAAACTTGTTGCTTGCAAAACCAGACGCCACTGACGAAGAAATCAATCAAGTTATCAAAGACGCAGCGTTGGAAGAATTTATTGCAGGTCTATCAAAAGGCATAGACACAAAAGTTGGCGAAAGTGGCATGAAACTTTCTGGCGGACAAAAACAACGCCTTGCCATCGCCCGTGCGTTGCTTAAAAAATCTAATGTTATAATTTTAGACGAAAGCACCAGCAGTTTGGACAACCTTGCACAAAACACCATTAAAGAGAGCATCGACCGTATCAAAGGTAAAAGCACAATTATCATTGTTGCACACAGGCTTTCTACAATCAGAAATGTTGATAAAATTTTCTTTATGGACGAAGGCAAAATTGTAGACACTGGCAGCTTTGAAGAACTTATCAAAAACAACGAAAAATTTAAAACAATGTACAACGCAGAGAGTATAGAGAATTAATTAATAAGCTAAAAATCTGTAAGTTTATAAAAAGGTATATTTAATGTTGATAATGTACCGCATAAAAAAGATACACCGCAAGAGTGTATCTTTTTTGTTGTTATTAAATTTAAGTTAAAGTTAAATCATATAAAAAGTATTGGTAAAATTGATTGGTTCAATGTTAAACAATTTTTACAAAGTAAAACACATTTATTTGTTATTGATTGTTGCTTTAATTCGGCGCACGCCAGCAGAAACTGCTTCTTGTTTTGCAATTTTAAAGTTAACAAGTTCGCTTGTGTTGTTTGCGTGTGGACCACCACAAATTTGGAAGTCTATATCGCCAATGCGGTAAATTGAAACCATTTCATCATCAGCGGCTTTATGCACACCATATGCACCTTGTGCTATTGCTTCTTTGTTAGGAAGTTCAACACGTTCAACAGGGATTGCTTTATTGATTGCAGCGTTAACAAAATCTTCAATTTCTTTAACTTCTTCGTCTGTCAATTTACGGTCAAAGTTAAAATCAAAACGCAAACGTTCGCTTGTGATATTACTGCCTTTTTGTTCAATTTGTGTGCCAAATTTATGCCTTAAAGCAGCCAAAAGCAAGTGGCAAGCAGTGTGCAAACGGGTTGTCCAAACACTATCATCAGCAAGGCCACCTTTAAACACACCTGCATTTGTTGTGCGTGCCAATTCTTGATGCTCACGGAAAGCTGCATTGAAGCCTTCAACGTCAACTGCTAAGCCACGTTCTTTTGCCATTTCAACTGTAAGTTCAATAGGGAAGCCGAAAGTATCATACAAACGGAAGGCAGATTTGCCATTGATTTGTGTTTCAGGCACAAAACCAGGCTTGCCAGCCATAAATTGATTTTTTCTTTCAATGCCATTAACCACTTTATCAAACTCTTTGTTGCCAAGTTCAAGTGTTTTTAAGAATTTTTCTTCTTCCTTGTTCAATTCAGTTTTAACTTTTTCACGGTTAAGGTCAAGTTCAGGGTAGTCAGTTTTAAAATAGTCGATATACAAATCTGCAATTTCACCAAGATGACCAGCAGCAATTCCAAGGTTTTTCATGTGTCTAATTGCACGGCGAATAAGGCGGCGTAATACATAACCTTGACCAATATTGCTTGGAACAATGCCTTTTTCGTCCCCTAACATAATGGTTGAAGTGCGGATGTGGTCGGAAATAATTCTAAATGAAGGTTTAAGGCTGTCGTCAGTGTAAGATTTGCCGCAAAGGCTTTCTAATAAACGAATTGCTGGTTGGAAAATTTCAGTATCAAACACACTCTTCACGCCATTAAGCACGCAAAGTGAACGCTCCAAGCCCATGCCAGTATCAACATTTTTTTGTTTTAATGGTTCAATGGTTTTGTCAGCGTTGGCTTTAAATTCCATAAACACATCGTTCCAAATTTCTAAAAATTTGCCACAATCACAACTAGGGTTGCATTCTGGTGAGCATTTTGGTTTGCCAGTGTCAATAAACATTTCAGTGTCCGAACCACAAGGGCCAACACCACTGCCTAAAATCCACCAGTTGTCAGGCAAATAGTAAATATTCTTTTTATCAATGCCAGCTTTTTCCCACAAACTTGCAGTTAATTCATCACGTGGAACAATATCATTGCCAGCAAAGACTGTTACAGCCAGTTTGTTTTTATCTAAGCCTAAATATTTAGGGCTTGTTAAAAATTCATAACTCCAACCAACCATTTCGTTTTTGAAATAGTCGCCTAAACTCCAGTTGCCAAGCATTTCAAAAAATGTTAAGTGTGAGTTGTCGCCAACTTCATCAATATCACCAGTACGAATACATTTTTGCACATCACACAAACGTTTGCCTTTTGGGTGAGATTGGCCTAACAAATATGGCACAAGGGGGTGCATACCAGCAGTTGTAAACAAAACTGTTGGATCGTTTTCAGGTATAACACTCGCACTAGGGATTGCAACATGCCCCTTACTTGTGTAAAAATCCATCCATTTATCTATTAATTCTCTTCTTGTAAACATATATAATCCTTTTGTTAGCATTTAATATATCACAAATTGCCTAAAAATGTAAAATCAATATTCAAAGCTTTTAAAATTTTGTTGTGTATTTGCTCAACAGAAAGCAAGTTGCCGTCTTTGCAACAATCAATCACTGTCCAATCATATTTTTTTGCAACATATTTTGCTTGCTTGTAGGCATGCAACATATATTCTTTATCTTTTTCATGAATATCTTGGCTTTGTCCGTTTTTTAAATCTTTGCGGTTGTGTGCCAAATTTAAACTAATTTCAATAGGCAAATCTAAAAATAAAACAACATCTGGCTTTGGCAATTTAAGTTTGTTATATTCAAAATCGTTAAGCCAGTTCAAACAATCTTCGCGCTCGGCTGCATTTGCAGTTTTGCACGCTTGGTGAATCATATTGCTTGGTGTGTATCTATCTAAAATGATATAGTCGAAATCATCAACATTAATATTTTCCATTGTTGCCAAACGGTCAACAGCGAATAGTGCACTTGCTTGGTAAGCGTCTAAACAGTTGGCATTTTCACCAAATTCACCATTTAAATACATTTTAACAAGAGTGCTTGACGCGCTTTCATAGTTAGGAAAACTTATCAGTTTACACTTGTAGCCATGCTCAGTTAATGTTTCATACAAAAGCTTAGATTGTGTGGCTTTCCCGCTGCCGTCAGTGCCTTCAATTGTTATAATCATAATTACCTCTTATTCCAAGTTTATTATAGCACAATCAAACAAATTATCAACACAATTTGCTTGTGTTTAAGTTTTGGTTCTATACAAATTTTTTATCAAAACAATAAACAAATCTTGTTGCACAAATCTAACATCAAGCGGCAATTGTATGGCTGCAACAGCATAAAAAAGAGTTAAAAAAAGCCAACATCTAACTGTCAACACAAAAGATTTTTAATTTACAAAATTATTGACAAAAAGTTCAATTAAAGTTATCATATTTATATGAAAAAGTTTTGGAAGTATTTTGCCATTGTTATTTTGTCGCTTGTAGGCTTGTGTGCAATTGGCATATTATATTTGTTTATTGTGCCAAACAGCAGTTTGTTTGGAATTTGTTATATCAGTTATAACGAAAATTTTTCTTCCAACATTTACAATACAACTGAAAATGCGATAAACAAAGTTACATTAAATTCTTACAACTACGATGTTAACATTGTTTCAACTGAAGATTCAAATATATATGCAAAAGTGTACGCAAACTCATTTGGTTTTGTGCTTAAAAAGAACAGCCAATTGAAAATTGATTCAAGTTTGGTGTCAGGCAATTTAACAATCACGGTAACCGAACCAAACGGGGCATGTGTTCCAAATAACTCTAAAATCACATTGTATTTACCACAACTTACTTCTATTGATGTTTCAATTAACAACCACAATGCATTAACAAATGTTGATGATGCAAAATTGGTGCTTGATAATTTTGCTTACAAAACAAATAATGGTGAAGCAAAAATAAAATCTTGCACAATTTCAGGCAAATTGACAGTTAGGTTAAACCGTGGCAATTACACCTTAGGCGATAAAGTTAGTTTGGTTGATAATGATGTTGAATTTAATTCATATGCAGGCAATTTCTACGGAACAAGTGCAACATTAGGCAACTTTACAGTCTTGAAAAATGACCGCGCAATGATAAAGATAAAGAAATGTGCAAAATTCAATTTAAGCAAGTCTTCAGCAGGCGGCAGTGTTACAATTGATGAAGTAAACGAAATTGCTGTTACTTCAAGTGATACAAATTTAAGCTTAGGCAAAATTTTAACAGGTGCTTCAATCACTCTTACCAAAAGTGGCAAAGTGAATGTTGGTGAAGTAAATGCGCAAGCAACAATCAAAACACGCGATGGCAACATTGTGGTAAACAAAGCAACTGCTGCATTATATCTTTCTTCAACACATAATGGCAATATCACTTTAAAAGATACAACCGCATCTTTACTTGCCGAATCAGTTTATGGTGATATTTCAGTTTACTTCAATAGCGCTGCGGCAAGTTTTGCTGAAAATTCAAATGCAAGAAAATTGCAAGCAACAACTTTTGATGGTCAAATTATAGCGGCAGGTGTTGAAAATGTTTCAGTAGACATTACTGGCAATGGCAACGCAAGCATTTATATGAACAACGTTATTGGCGAAAACTACGTAAAAGCAGGCAATGGCAGTGCATACATTGAATTTGCAAATAATTCAGCTTTCAATTTAAAAACAAAAGCAACAACAGGCAAACTTAATATAAACTTTTCAACCCTTGAAAGTTTAGGTTATCAAAACCACGATTTTACTGGCGAAAACGCTTTCAATGTTAACACAAGCAGTGAAAACGGAAATGTTTTAACAGCTGAAGTTAAATCAGGCTTTATTAAAATCCGCGATGTGGCAACAAAAAACTTTTAATAGTCAAAACTATTTAGGTTTTTAAAGTGATAATTTAGTTATAAGATTTGATAAAAAAATGATGCACGGAGCATCATTTTTTTGTGTACGATTTAGATTTAATAAAACAAGTTTTTCTCTTGATCTTTGCCTTGATTTAATGCTTGGTTAAATTTTTCAAGCAACAAGTTTTCAATTTGTGGAATAGTCATGCTTGACATAAATGCAGCTGCACCAGTGTGGCCACCGCCGCCATTTTCTTTTGCAATGCTGCCAACATCATAACCAGCACGTCCGCGCATGCTAACATAATATTCACCTTGTTTAGGGTAGATAAAACCAACCAAGCGCGCACCATTGATAGTGGAAAGGCGATTGATAATGCCAGTGTAGTTATCTTGTGTAACATTGTTTTTTTCTGCTTGCTGTTTTGTAATGTGAGATATTATAATTTTGCCATTTTCAAAATATTTTGCATTTTGAATAGCAATTGCAATTACGTCCATATTTTGTCTGGTATTGTTAAGCATAAAGTTTTCATAAATAGGGTAGCATTCCACATTTTGCACACATATGCCAGCAATCTCAAAAGTATGTTTTGTGCGTTCACCAACGGTTAAGTTGTTGGTGTCGGTTACAATGCCTGCATAAATCATGCCGTAATCCGCTTTTGTGAATTGATAGTTGAAAGCTGAAAGAATATCAAAAACAATTTCACATGTGGAACTAACCACACTTATAATATTGGTTTTACGGTCAAATTCATTGGTTGCGTGGTGGTCAATCACCAGCTTGTTTGGAGAGTTTAAAAACAATGGTTCAAACACACCAAGCCTTTCAGTTTTTGGCGCATCCATCATAACAGCATAGTCGTAATTTGCTTTACCTTGATTTATGTTTTGATTATCAGTTAAACAATCGTAACTGTGTGGTAAATGGCTGTATTCCGCAAAGATATCCACATGCACATTAAATTTTGTGGATAAAAAATTTTTAAAAACAATCATGCTGCACAATGCGTCAGCATCAGGTTCGTTGTGAGCAATCAAACAAATATTTTTTGCATGTTTTAATTTGCTAATTTGTGAGTATTTCATAATTTATATTATATCATAATTTTTCTTTTTTTTCAAAACAAATCAGTGTTGGCAAAGTTTGCGTGATTTGTAAAGCTTAAAAATAGACGATTTTTCATAAATTAAAAGCAAGAACAATATATTTTAATATGCAAAAAAAGCCTTTAAAAAAAGATTGTACAAGCCAAAATAAACAAAGTTTTAAATCTAAATTTCAAACAGTATTTATCTGGTGCAAACAAAAGTTGTCAGCACACAAATTTTGTGTTGTGCTTGTGTTGGTAATGTTTTTGTTGTCGCTTGCTTTTTCTGGAATTGTGGCATACTCCGCCAGCCGATATAATGGCATAACTATTGTGCTTGATGCTGGCCATGGTGGACGTGATGGTGGCAGTGTAGGCACAAATGGCACAATAGAAAAAGAAATTAATCTTGCCTATACTTTGGCATTAAAAGAAAAATTGGTTAAAGCGGGTTACCGTGTTGAATTGACACGTAAAACAGACGATGGCCTATATAGTGAATTTGCATCAAACAAAAAATTGAGCGATATGAAAGCACGTTTTGAAATAATCAAAAAAGCAAATCCAAACCTTATGATAAGCATACATATGAATAGTTTTAAAGATAAGTCCGCACATGGTGCTTCCACATATTATCGCAAAGACGATTCTGCCAGCCAAACTGCAGCAAATTTAATTCAGCAAAGCCTTAACACTTATTGCAATGCTAGTTACAAACAAGGTAAAGTTGGCGATTACTACATATTAAATTGCAGTTATTACACATCTGTGCTTATAGAGTGTGGTTTTATTTCAAACCCTGAAGAAGAAAAATTGCTAAACACCGTAGAGTATAAGGACCAATTTACAACCGCCATTTTTAAAGGGGTTATGTTGTATTTTGGCCTTGCCAGTGTTTAGCAATTATTGATTTTGTTTTTTAAATATCAAAACAAACATTCTGCTTAAAGTTTTGCCTTTTAAAGCAAGTTTATTTGCAAATGTTTAAATGCTAATTTTGTTATTATTAACTTTCCAAAACTTGAAAATCAAAAAGGTTAAATAAAACTGATAGACGTTAAAACAGACCTTCTATATTTCCGTCATCATCAATTTTCATGTTAAGGTAGTTAGAACTCTTGCCTAATGCAGGCATAAGAAGCATGTTGCCAGCAATTGCAACAATCATTTTTGCACCTGTGCGGATTTCTAAATCGGTAATGGTAAACACAAAGTCAGTTGGCGCACCAAGCAAGTTTTTGTTATCACTAAAAGAGAATTGTGTTTTTGCAATATTCACAAAACAGTTATTTAACTTAAGCTTTGTGGCAAGTTTAAGTTTTTCTTTTGCAAGGTCAGTATATTCCACCTTTTTTGCACCATAAATGTTTTTTGCAATCTTTTCAATTTTGGTTTTGATATCGTCTTCCATATCGTAGGTGTAGTGTAAAGGTTTTGGCGTTTTACACATTTGTTTAACAATATTTGCAAGGTCAACACAACCAGCTCCACCTAAAGCAAAACCATTTGCAACTACAACAGGAGTGCCTTTGCAAAGGTGCATCAGCGTTTCAATTTCTTGGTCGGTGTCTTCTTTATGACGATTTATTGCCACAACTGTGTTTAGTCCAAATTGCCCTTTAAGATTGTGAATGTGCCTTTTAACATTTTCAAACCCTGCAATCAAATCGCCGTTGCCATGTTCTTTTATCACTTTTGCAACAATCACAAGCACACAAGCATCAGGCGTTTTGCCTAAAATACGTGTTTTTATATCTAAAAACTTTTCAGCGCCTAAATCACTGCCAAACCCTGCTTCGGTTACGCAATAGTCAGCATGTGTCAATGCAAATTTTGTTGCCACAACACTGTTGCAACCATGAGCAATGTTTGCGAATGGTCCAAGGTGAATAAGTGTTGGTGTGCCTTCACGTGTTTGCACCAAATTTGGTTTTAAAGCATCTTTAAGCAATAATGTCATGGCATCTTCCGCATGTAAATCTTTTGCATAAACTGGTTTTCCATCAACAGTTAAAGCAACCAAAATGTTGCCTAAATTGCGTTTTAAATCTGCCAAATTTTCACTCAAACACAAAACGGCCATTGTTTCGCTTGCGGCAGTTATTACAAAATTGCTTTTAATAGTTTTTCCGCCAAGAGAATAACTGTATTCACGCAAACTGCGTTCATTTAAATCAAGGCAGCGTTTAAAGAAAATTTTGTCAACGTCAATGTTTAAATCATTGCCTTGAAAAATATGATTGTCAACAATGCTTGCCAGCAAATTGTTTGCTTGAGCAATGGCATGAAAATCACCAGTAAAATGCAGATTGATTATATCGCTTGGTTCAACACGAGATTTTCCACCGCCAGTCGCCCCGCCTTTAATGCCAAAAACTGGCCCCATGCTAGGCTCTCTTAACGCAAGCATGGTCTTGCAACCTAAACTATTAAGTGCGTCAGCAAGGCCAATTGAAACTGTTGTTTTGCCAATACCTGTTTTGTTTGATGTCATGGCGGTAACTAGCACAAGTTTGCCTTGTTTTTTGCCAGCAATATTTTCAACCTTTGCAATTTCTTTGCCGTATTCAAACAA
>CAKVCF010000005.1 GCA_934725795.1 uncultured Clostridia bacterium
TGTTTGATGTAGTTAGCTTTGATAAAATCCTTTGTGTCGGTTGTGTAAGTTTCATTGTTTAAAACCACAATGTGGATATCATTTTGACAAATAAAAGGTGCATTGTTTTTAAGCCAAAAAATTTTGTCTAGGCGTTGCTCTTCAAAATAACAATTTGAAAGTATGCCAACCCTAATATTTTTTGTTTTGCTTAAAATTTTCATCTTTTTCAAAATAGATTTTAATGGACGTTTAAATTTAAAAAAATCTTTTTTGTTTGCCATTATTTGTGCTTTTTCACCCGAGCCATATTCAACACATGTTTAATCCGTATCAAACAAGCACAAAACTGGTTTAAACTTTGCAGTGTCTTTAATTTCTTTAATTACATCCATGCTTCACCCCAATAATTTTTTTAATTATATCACACAACCAACAATTTCTCCAACAAAAAACACAAGTTGCTCAAACTTGTGCTTATTTTGGCGCAGAGAATGGGTGAGCAGCGTTAAAAAACTTGCCCAAATGGGCAAATTTTAGCGTAGCGAAGGGAGCAACTTGTTGCGGCCAGCCCGACAAGGGTTGAACCCTCGGGTTCAAATTACATAAACAAGAAAAAACTCCAATAATTAAATAAGGCTCCCGCCACAACTTGATTGTGGAAAGGTTAAGGAAAAGCCGAGCACAGTAAATGGGGTCCCCACAAAGCCAAACAAAGTGGGTTTGAAGGGGATAAGAGAAAGCCAAGTGATGGGCAACCCTTTGTGTTTTTGAAAAAAAACACAAGTTGCTTAAACTTGTGCTTTCGAGTTGTGGCGCAGAGAATGGGATTTGAACCCATGGATGCTGTTAACATCACACGATTTCCAATCGTGCTCGTTCGACCACTCCGACATCTCTGCATATAGAGTTACTTTATTTAAAAAGTAACTTATTTTTTTATATTAATTTGAGTAACTAAACAACGATGTTGAAAATTCTGCCTGGAACATAAATGATTTTTTTATAGCCATTTGCAACATAAGTTGAAACTTCTTGCAAAGCTTTGGCTTTGATTTCTTCTTCAGTTGATGTTTTTTCAACTGTTATTTTACCACGGAATTTACCATTTACTTGGATTGGAATTTCAATGGTGTTTACAACCATTTTGTTTTCATCAAAAGTTGGCCAAGATTCATATGCAATGGTGTTATTGTGCCCCAAAAATTGCCACAATTCTTCAGTTATGCAAGGGCAAATTGGGTTGAGAAGTTTAACAAAGCCTTCTGCCATATCTTTTGGCAAAGTTTCTTCTTTTGCCATAGCGTTTACAAAAATCATCATTTGGCTGATGGCTGTGTTAAAGTTGAGAGTTTCGTAATCTTCTGTAACTTTTTTTACAGTTGCATTGTAAAGAGCATCAAGATTTTTGTTTTCGCCATCAATGATTTGTTTTTCATGAATCAAACGCCAAACTCTATCCAAAAATTTGCGAGAACCATTCACTCCATTGTCGTCCCATGGTTTACTTTCTTGGAGAGGGCCCATAAACATTTCATAAAGGCGCAAAGTATCTGCCCCATACTTTTCAACAATGACATTTGGATCAACCACGAATTGTGGATAACGTTTGCCCATTTTTATGCCATTTGCACCCAAAATCATACCTTGATGCACAAGTTTTTTAAAAGGTTCTTTAACTGGAACAAGGCCCTTATCAAACAAATAATTATTCCACATACGTGCATACATCAAATGACCAACCGCATGCTCTGGACCACCAACATAAAGGTCAACTGGAAGCCAGTGTTTAAGCAATTCTTGATTTGCAAACTCTTTGTCATTGTGAGGGTCAATATATCGCAAGAAATACCAACTTGAACCAGCACTGCCTGGCATTGTGTTAGTTTCACGTTTTGCTGGTTTGCCGTCCACCGTAACATTAACCCACCAATCAGCTTTTGCAAGAGGACTATTGCCATCTTTTGCTGGTTTATAATCGTCTAATTCTGGCAAAACAAGTGGCAATTCACTATCTTCAAGGGCTTTTGTTGTGCCGTCTGCAAAATGCACAATAGGCACTGGTTCGCCCCAATAACGTTGACGCGCAAAAATCCACTCACGCAATTTGTAATTCACTGTTTTGCGTGCAACGCCAATCTTAACAAGTTTATCAGTGATTGCTTCTTTTGCTTGTTCAACTGTCAAACCAGTAAATTCTTCACTGTTGATAAGTTTTTTCCCTTTGCCTAAATAGTCTTGTTTTTCAAAAGCATGTTTGCTTACATCCGCTCCGTCAATAACTTGTATCATAGGAATATTGTGTGCAACTGCATATTCAAAATCACGTTGGTCATGGCTTGGCACTGCCATAACTGCACCTGTGCCATAACTTGCAAGCACAAAATCACCTGCAAAAACTGGCACTTGTTTGCCATTGACAGGGTTTATTGCATAAATGCCTTCCAACTTTACACCAGTTTTACCCTTATTAAGTTCAGTACGCTCCAAATCACTGAGTTTTTCAGTTTGACGGCGATATTGCTCAACTTCTGCCCAATTTTTAATGCGTGGTTTAAGGCTGTCAACCAACTTGCTATCAGGTGCAACAACCATGAAAGTTATGCCATAAATTGTTTCAATACATGTGGTGAAAATTGAAAATTTGCCACCACCAACCAATTCAAAGTCCACTTCTACACCAGTTGATTTTCCAATGCGGTTGCGTTGCATTGCTTTTGTTGATTCTGGCCAGTCAATAGTATCTAACCCCGCAAGCAATTTTTCAGCATACTTTGGCATGTCGATAACCCATTGTTTCATGTTCTTTTTAACAACTGGATAACCGCCACGTTCACTTTTACCATCAATAATTTCATCGTTAGCAAGCACGCAGCCAAGTTCTTCACACCAGTTAACAGGCATATCAACACATTTTGCAAGCCCATCAAGATACATTTGTTTAAAAATCCATTGTGTCCATTTATAAAATTTAGGATCGCTTGTGCGGATTTCTTTATCCCAGTCATAAGACAAACCTATGTTTTTAAGTTGTCCTGTAAAAATATCAATGTTTTTTTCAGTAAAAATAACTGGATTGTTGCCAGTGTCAATTGCGTATTGTTCGGCTGGCAAACCAAAACTATCATAGCCCATTGGATGCAAAACATTATAGCCTTGCATACGTTTCATACGACTTATGATATCGGTTGCTGTGTACCCTTCAGGATGCCCAACATGCAACCCTGCCCCTGATGGATAAGGAAACATGTCCAATGCATAAAATTTAGGACGTGAAAAATCCCAAACATCGGTTCTAAATGTTTGGTGTTCGTCCCAATACTTTTTCCACTTCTTTTCAACTTCAATGTGGTTAAATTCTGCCATAATTTATCCTTTTTATAGGCTTAATTATAGCAATTTAAATGATTTAAGTCAACTTTATATAATATCGAAAAAAATAAAAGGCAGATTGCTGCAATAAGGATTTAATTTTATATATAATTTTTAAAAATAATGAAAGCCTAAAAAATATTCGTTACGCAATAAAACTTCTTTAAATTATTTTTCCACAAAAGAATTGCATGGCGCTTTTGTCTGTTCGCTGCCGACAAATATTCCGTTGGAAAAGCACTCGCCTTCTTTGTTGAAAATACAATCTGTGGCTTTGCATGATATATTCATTGTTTTGCAATGATGAAAAGGGGCTACATCTGGTTCATGTTCAAACATATCGCGTGAAACGTCTGGAACAAGTTTTGTTTTGTCCAGTTTTAAATCTCCACAATCTGCATTTTTATCAACACTTAAATTTTTACGATCACATTTGGCTTTGTTATTATAAACACAACTATATTTTCTGCACATCACATCCATATAACTACTCCCTTCACCTTCTACTGTTGCCATGCTATCTTTTTTATGATTAAAACTTACAATATAAATATTGCCAAATTGCACAAATTTAATCATTGCAAACCTAACCTTTAGCATATTTAATACCTATAACTGATTTGACAACCAAATTTATTTTTGCTATTATTTGAATATAGGAGAAACTTGTGTTTGTAAATTCTGTTTATTATGAAGAAACACTCAAAAGCTACAACAACTTGTGCAATCTTGTTAAAGGCAACAATTTTGTGCAAGTGCTGAGCCAACTTTATACTGCATCAGCAGGTAAATCAGGCAATTTTTTAGGTTTGCGCACAAAATGCTTGAAATCTAAAAAAAGGTTTATCAAGCAAGTTGAAGCAGCAATGAACAATACTGAATATGCTGACGCCATCGAATGCTTGTTAAAAGATTTTGACAGCTGGAGCAATTTATGTATTAAAAATTTTACATACACTTACAATGAAAATTTAAAAGAATTTAGCAATAAAGGGGAAGAAAATGAAAGTAATCTTGATTAAAGACCTCAAAGGCAAAGGCAAAGCAGGCGATATTATTGACGTCAATCCAAATTATGCAAGCAATGTGCTTATTCGCCAAGGCATTGCAAAAGAAGCAACAGCCAGTGCTTTGAATGACCACAAAGGTCAAGTTGAAGCAAAAGCGTTCCACCATGGCGAATTGGTTAAAGAATATCAAGCAATTGCAAACCGCATTAAAGGCAAAGTTTACCCTTTCACACTTAACGTTGGTGCAAACGGTAAGGCATTTGGTTCAATAACAAAGCAAGAAATTTTGCAAGCTTTGGCTGCTGACGGAATTAAAATTGAAAAAAATCAAATTAAAGAAGTTGTTGGTGATTATAAAATCACTTTGCAACTTATAAAAGAAGTGTCAGTTGACATTGTCGCAAGTGTCAATATTAAATAATTTAGGTGAAATAGATTATGAAAAAGAAAGTTTTAAATTTTTTGTGGCTTATACCACTTGTTGTTGGTATTGTGATTGGCTTTATTGGTATTGCTCAAGTTAAAAAAGCAAACGAAATGCATGTGCCAGAAATGAACGAACCAGGTTGGTTTGAAGCAAGTTCTAAACAATCAAAAGCTGAAGTCAGTGGCATAATGATGATAGCTGGTGGATTTGGCTTTTTGAGTGTTTTTGGCAGCATCGCAACTTTTGGCATTGTTAAAACAGTAACTTCAAAACCATTTGAATCTGCACGCGAAATTAAAAAATCTTTAGATGAACTTGACGATGCTGAAAACAATGAAGATCAAAACGCAGACATTCTTGAAAAATTGTCAAATATTTCAAAGAAAAAGGAAGAGCCTTTGTTCTGCGAATACTGCGGTGCTATGCTTAGAAAAGATGCCACAAGTTGTGATGCTTGCGGCGCAAGGTATAAAAAATAGTTAACAAATCGCTATTGATTAAATATTAACAAACTAACATAAACATAAAAAAATCCACTAAAATGTGGATTTTTTTGTTATCAATATCAATTAAATCAAATTGTTGTCCAACAAACGCAAAAGATTTTAAAACATAAAATATAATGCAATAAATCACAACAGAAAATTGCATTAGTTATTCATTAGTTTAGATATTTATGCCTAATTATAAGCAACTTGCTTTTCAACATAAGCGACAAGTTCGTCCACGCTCAAACGGATTTGTTGCATTGTATCGCGGTCGCGCACTGTTACAGTGTTATTTTCAAGTGTATCAACGTCAATTGTAACGCACATAGGTGTGCCAATTTCGTCTTGACGGCGATAGCGTTTACCGATTGACCCTGCTTCGTCATAACTTACCATAAAGTGTTTGCTAAGTTCGCGGTAAATCTCTTCTGCCTTTTCACCTAAATTCTTTTGCAAAGGAAGAACTGCAACTTTATAAGGTGCAAGTGCTGGATGGAAGTGCATAACAACACGTGTTTCGCCATCTTCCAATTTTTGTTCTTCATATGCTTCGCACATAACAGCCAAAGTTAAACGGTCTGCGCCAATTGAATATTCAACAACATTTGGAATATATTTTTCATTTGTGTAAGGGTCCATATAAAGCATTGATTTGCCACTATATTGTTGATGACGGCTTAAATCCCAATCTCCACGGTGGTGGATACCATTAAGTTCTTCCCAGCCGATAGGATACAAATATTGAATATCACAAGCAGCTTTTGCATAGTGCGCAAGTTTGTCATGGTCGTGATAACGCAAATGTTCTGGATTAAAGCCAAGGCTTAACAAAAAGTCCATTGCTTTCTTTTTATAGTCAGCGTAAAATTTCATGCTATCTTCTGGTTTGCAAAACCATTGATGTTCCATTTGTTCAAATTCAATTGTGCGGAAAGTGAAGTTGCCTGGTGTTACCTCGTTACGGAATGCCTTACCAATCTGTGCAATGCCAAAAGGCACTTTTGCACGCATGCTGCGTTGCACATTAAGGAAGTTTACAAACTCACCTTGTGCTGTTTCAGGGCGAAGATAAATCAAGTTTTGGCTATCGTCTGTTACACCACGAGAAGTTGAGAACATAAGGTTAAAGTTACGAATGCTTGTCCAATCACATTTGCCACATTTAGGGCAACAAACATGATGTTCAGCAATGTAAGCTTCCATTTCTTCATTTGTCATTTTGTCAGCATTAACTGTGCCTTTGCTGTGTGCTTCAATAAGTGTGTCAGCACGGTGGCGTGTTTTACAACTTTTACAATCCATTTTAGGGTCTGAAAAACTTGCAGTGTGGCCACTTGCCTCCCAAACTTTGCTGTTCATAAAAATATCTGCATCAATGCCAAAGCTGTTGTGGCTCTCTTGCACAAATTTTTTCCACCAAGCACGTTTGATGTTGTTTTTAAGTTCAACACCAACAGGGCCGTAGTCCCAAGTGTTTGCAAGCCCGTCATAAATATCACTGCCAGGGAAAATTAACCCCCTGCTTTTACATAAATTAACAATTTTGTTAAAATCTCCCATAATTTCTCCTTATCTTTTTGAAAATTTTTTAACCTTGCCTTAAATAAGCAATAATTGCAACGATTATCAACGGAATAAAGCCTACACCAGCAACCACGCAACCAGCAATGAATAGCGGTACATGTGGAATCATTTGACCAAGGCCAAGCAATATCACGCCTATCACAAATATAGTTCCCGTAATAATTAAAGCAATTTTTATATTCTTTTTGCATTGATTTTCCATGATTTTTCTCTCCTACCTTTATAATAATTTGTATTATATATTTATATAATGATAATTATTAATCATAAAGAAAAATCCCTACGCAAAAACTTTGCATAGGGACGATTATTAGAAACCGCGGTTCCACCCTAATTGGTTGTTAACCCACTTTAAAACCTTTTATCGCAAGGCATACGGACGCCATTTTAGCGCCTCCAAGCAAATCGCCACTTTGCTTATTGGAATGTTTCAATCTTTGTTAGCACTTTAAAATGCACAACTTGATTGTTAATAATATTATAAATTATTTTAGCAAAAAGTCAACTAAACGTTTTACAATTTGAATTTTTAATTGTGCAAACCATCATCAACAGTTGGATCTTCACCGCCATTGTGTTTTGCACTATTCGGCATTGTAAACACAACACTATGGTCATATTTTGAATAGCTTGAAACTTTATCGTAATATTTTTCTTTTACGGCTTCATTTGTGCAAAGGTTGAACACATTGTAATTTGCTTTTATAAATTGTTGCAAAGCTTGAATATTTTTTGCAATTTCTTCTTGCAATTTACCAGTGTCAAATTCCATTTGCCTGCCACCAATGCCCGCTTGAAGAGCTTTCAATTGTTTTACCGCATTCTTAAAGTTGCCAATGGTTAAAGCCAAGAATTTCACATCTGCTTCAATTGGATTTAAGCCTGATACAAATCTAACATCAAGCATGTTCTTTTCAATATCGGCCTTAACTTTTGTAACATTAACAAACTCTTTCAAATCTGCAAAGTTTGCCGCAATGCCTTTTATTTCTTGTTCAAATTGCTTTAATTGCTTTTGCTTTTGTTCAAGCAATTCAATCTTTTGAGTTGCAATTTCAACAGCAGTGCGCAATTCTTCATCCTCTTCATCACCAAATAATGTTTGAAGTTCTTTTAATGATGCTATGCTTTTTTCAGCAGAGTTATAACTAACCCTTATTTTGCTAAGCATCACTTCAGTTGAAGAAACCAAACCATCGACTTCAGTTTTCAAACCATAAAGTTTGCCTGATTCAATTTTATTTTTGATGCTGTCAATTTGTTTTTGTCCAACTTTCTTTGATTCAAGCAATTGGTCAATTGCAGCAATTGTTTCTTCAGCAGCCTGAACAATTGAGTGCTTTTCACCTGCCAACCTACGTGCCAATAACCTATATTGATTTGTTTCTTGTTGAAGTTGACGGATTGTTTCATCCTTTTTAGCCATTTCCAACCTAATTGCATCAAGTTGTTGTTCAAATGTTTGTTTTTGTTTTGCCAATTCTTCACGTGAATTGTTATACGCTGATTGCAACTCATCACGCTTTGTTTCAACTTCAGCCAATTTGTTTTTCAAATTTTCAATTTCGGCCACACGTGCAGCAATTGTTTGTTGATTTTCAGCAAGTTGTTTATCTTTGCCATTCAATGTTTCAGTTTGAACTTTTAATTGTTCTTCGGCTTTTTCAATAGCGTTATTCAAACTTTCAACAATCCTGTTTAACTCACCAATCTTTGTTGTTTGAGCCTGATTGTTTTCTGTAAGTTGTTTATTGATTTCTTCCAACCTAATATTTGCTTGTTCAAACCTTTCAGTTTGTTCAGCCAACGCAGCTTTATCTTTTTCTAATTGTTCAATTTGTTGGCTCAACTTGCCAACTTGATTATTTAAATCATCAACTTGACGTGCCAACTCTTCACGCTTTTCATGTGCCAAAGTTAAATCTTGTTTTAATTTGTTGAGTTCTTCAAGTTGAATATATATGTTGCCTTCATGGTTATCAATCAATTGTTGCTTTTCGTCCAACTTTCTTTCAAGGTTTGCTATTCTTTCATCTAATTTAGTTATTTTAGTTTCTAAGCCTTGTTTATCAACTGTTAAAGAGTTAACTTTTGTTTCATACTCATTTTTTTGTTGTTCCAAAGTTTTTATTTTTGCTTCAGCGTTTTCCAACTCTGCACTTGCAAAATTGAACAATTCGTCAGCTTCTTTATAATTTGCTGCAGCTTGTTGAAGTTGTGTTTTTAATTCAACAATTTCAGTTTGATATTCAGTTATGTCAACATTTGGTGTGTTTGAAATATTTTCAATTGTTGCCACAATATTTTCAATTGTTTGGCTGATTTGTTTTTGATAGCCCGAAACAATAACTTGAAGTGCGTTTATTTTTTCTGCTATTTCTGCAGTTTGTTCGGTGTTTGCTTTTTTAGCAACCAATTCTTGCAACTTGGTGATATTTTCTTCACATTTTGTAAGGTTAGTTGTGAATGTTGTAAGATTTTGTGAAGAAGTTGAAAGCCTTGATTTGATATCTTCACCAGTTACAGCTGTTGTTGAAGTTGAATTGATATCTTCAATTTGTTGCTTCAAAGCATTGGCACTAGCATTTAAATTTGCAACCATTTGATTGAGAGCATTCACATCTTCAGCTGACAAATTTTCTTTTTCCAATAACTGACCTATCAATTGCATTTGATTTTCAAGTTGAGTGTTTAACTCTTGTTCAGTTGCACTTGTTGTTTCAAGGTCTTGAAGCAATTTTTCAACCAAGCGATTATCGTTTTCATCCGTTGGATTTTCAGCGTCCGCCGCATCAACTTGAAGAACATGATCTTCCTGATTTAATTCTTGTTCAGCAGCATTGTCTACATTAGCTGTTTGTTCATTAACTGCAACATTGTCAAGTTCATCAACTTGTTCAGTTAAAACTTCTTTTGTGCCTTTTATTGTTTCAGGCATGGTGAGAGCTCTATCATTAACATCTTTATGTTCGGTGATATCAAGCCTTTCAGCCAAAGCGTTAAGTGTTTGAATGTTTTGTTCAATTTGTGGTTGAGCAGCAATCAAATCTGCCACTGAATTATAATTTTTGCCTTTGTATCTAATTTTACGTTTAGCAAAATCAACTTTTAAATCTTTTACAAATTGTTTTGTTGTTTCATCCAATTCTACATCTGTAAATTTCGTGATAATCATAGCCTTTGCAACAGTTAACAATGCAGTTGCATCCTCTTTTGCTTTGATATTTTCAGGCAATTCAGCTGAAGAAAGTGTGTAATCATTCATCATTGCTTCACGGGAAGCAATTTTTTCATTCAATCTTTCTTGTAAAATCTCTTTTTCAACACCAGAAGCACGTTTTATTTGTTTTTCTAAGCCTTTAATTTCTGCATTCAAACCAAATAATATCTCTTCATATCTGTGTGCCAAATATGCATTTTGAGCATTGATTTCAGCTTTGCCGTCCACAACATGAAGCACAGTGAAAGAATTTTCTTTTTCAAAGTTTGCATCAATTTGTTCTTGCAACAAAAGCATGGATTCTCTTATTGCATCAAGTTGTTGTTCATTAAGAGAGAAAGTTGCATTTGCACCATCTTTTTGAATTGCTTGTTGTTTGCCTTCATCAAATTTAAGTTCAGTTTGTTTCAACAAATCAGCAACCTGTTCAAAAATGGTTTGCTCTGTTTTTTCACGGTTAATTAATTGTGGATCTTTAACTGCTTTGCTAACGCCAGCTTTCGATGCATTTTCTCTTATTCTGTTCACCACTCTAGCAACAGGGATGCTTAATGCTGCCGCAAATGAAACCACTGGCAAGGCTGGCAATGCAACCATTGTTAAAATCCCTAAAGGTGTAAACATTAATTGCAAACTTGTTAAAGCAAAACCTTTGGCTTCTTGTGTGTAACTTTTGTTTGCACGTTTTCTATCAAAAGTGGCTTTGCCTTCAAATTTACCATTTTTAAGCGTTAATGTTTGAGATTTAAAGTTTTGATAATATGTATTTTCACCGTTTCGGTCAACGGTTTCCATATAATCAGTCATAATAAAGCGGTTGCTGGTTTCTCTAAATTCAATCATCTCACCATATTGATTGAAAGTTGAATTTACAACATAATTCCCTGCTTTATAGTCTTCTAAAAATTGCTGTTTAACTTGAGCAGTTGTATCGTTTGCAATGATATCATCGCTGTTAACATCTTTCATAACCACTGCATCATTGTATGCTTGATTGTGTGTGGTTGTTGTTTGCACAACAGCGCAAGATTCCACAGTTTTATTTACCCTTACAAGTTGACGTGGACGTACAGCGTCAGTCAAGCCAACATAAACATATTCTGTTTTGCCATTGTTATTGACCTTAACTTGCACACGGCTTTTATTTATAAATTGTTGCCTTGGCACAATGATTGAACGATTGCCGCTTGCTGTTCTAACATTGAACAAATAATCAGTAAATTTAGCATCACCATCTGCATAATCATAGCACAAAGGTTGAATTTGTGATTCTTCAAAATACTTGCCGTCAACAGTTTGACGATAAACCCCTGGTTGAGCAACAACAGATTTGTCATCAACCATGGTTGGAGTGTATGTCGAGTTTTTATAAACCTTAACCACTTGTTCAAAAGTGAGTGGTGCAAGTTCAATATATGTTGAACCAGTTTTCAACAACAAAGGCTTGCCAACAAAATTTAAATAGTTGTTGGTTGAATTATCTTCAGGTGAAGTTAAAAATGAATCAATATCAATCGCTTGAGGGGAAGAAATGTTGCCTGTGAACAAGTTTTCAATTTCAACAAAATATTCTTTGCCTTGTTTATCAGTTACATAAACATGATTGCCTTGACGTGTTGCATCAATCTTGTATTTTTGTGTTTGAACAACACGCAAATCTTTTCCGTCAGCTGAATCATAATCAACATATTTGCGTTTAACAACACCAGTTTCAACAGTGGTTAAATCGTCATCATCCAAACCTTGATGTACTAAGACTTGTTGATTATCTTGGTTTAAATATTCGTATTTTTCTTGCCTTAAAACTGTTTCTTGTTCATATTTAGACTTATCTAAAACAGCAATCTCTCTATTGCGGAAATACATTCTAACATTTTCAAGTGCGGTGTTGTTTTTGATAGCATCTAAAATAGCTTGGTCATTCAACTCTGCAAGGCAAACAGATGTTCCGTCAACAAATATATAAATTTCTTTTGCATCTACAAGTTGGAAATCATTATCACCAGTTAATTTTACAAAAACTTTGGTGTTTTGATTATAATTATTTTGTGTTTCAACAACACCAACTTTTTGTTGCAATCCATAAACTTTTTTTGCTTGATCATTTGATAAATCAGTTGAAACTTGTGTATGCTCAAACATTAAACCTTTATCTAAAGCGATAATCCTTTTTGCAGAATTTTCATCCACTTGAATGTAAAGATTGTTAGGGGTTTTTTGCAAAGTGTTAAATAACTCTGCATGGTCTGTTGTTGTGGAAGGTTGAAAATATTTTCTGCCAGTTGAATCACACAAATCAGCAAAAGAAACATAACTTGTGGTTTTATCCGCAAAAGTTGCTTTAACAAAAATTTCGTTAAATTGTTTTCCTTTCAAATCTTTTAAATCAATACTTGTTTCATTTGATAAAACAACTGCCATATAATCCCTCTTTTTTTGAGTGTACCACAAAAAGAAACAAAAATCAATATATTTAACTTGTTAAATATTTCAACAAAAAACAAATTATGCATAGTTATAAGCAAAACCAAGATTTATTTGTATTATTTAAGGCAGATTAAAAAACTTAACTTTAAATAAGCCAATTTTTTCGTCATTGCTTATAAATTTGGTTTGTTGTTAATCACAATTAAACATTCCTTTCAACCACCGCCCGCCTTATTTTTATTCAACTATTCCTCTTTTTTGGTTGACGAAATGTTTTTTTTGATTTAAAATAACATCATATTGCAAAGTTTTTGCAAACATCTTAATAACAACTATGACAATGTGTCAGTAGCACCTTTGCTTCATTTTAGAGAGATTGCCCTTGGCTGAAAGGCAATTATGTTCAGCATTGAGTGTGAATTTCAGCATTCGAGTTGCTTGCTGGTAAAGGTGAAAATCATTAAGGCAAGCCAGACAAAACTGTGAAAATGAAATAAGGTTACAATTGTGTAAATCATTTATAATCGGTTTTAAATTTTACATTTTCATTTCTTTTGACTATTCAAAGAGATTGAAATGAAAATTGATTTAAAATTTTTAAATGTGCACAATTGCGACAAATTTAGGTGGTACCACGAAAATTATTCGTCCTGATGCAGGGCGTTTTTTGTTTTTATAAAGGTATTTGACCTATCAAGGTGTTTATTTTAAAAGGGAGAAATTATGCAAAATAAAATTAAAGAAATTTTAACTTATGTTAAAGAAAAAATTGAAGAAATTAAAACCAGTGCAAAATGTCAAGCTTTGCGTGTTGAAGTTTTAGGTAAGTCAGGCAAATTGACTGAACTTTTCCGCTTTATGAAAGATGTTCCAAAAGAACAAAAGCAAGAAATGGGGCAACTTTTAAACAAAGCTAAAACCGAAGCTGAGCAATTGATTGATGCAAAAGAAACAATCCTTGCAGACGCTGAACTTAACGAAAAGTTAATGAGTGAAAAAATTGATGTTACTTTAGACACAAACACTGACGAAATTGGTGCACTCCACCCTGTTACAATCGACTTTATACGTATGGGTGAAATTTTAACTGGTATGGGTTTTAGCCAAATTGACGGCCCAGAAATTGAGTTGGATAAATACAACTTTGAATTGGTTAATGTGCCAAAAGACCATCCAAGCCGTGATATGCAAGACAGCCTTTATATCACACCAGAAATTTTGATGCGTACTCAAACCAGCAATACTCAACCAAGAGCTATGGAAAAAATCAAACCACCTTTCAAAGTGTTCAGTTTTGGTCGTGTGTTCCGTAAAGACGAAATAGACGCAACTCACACACCAGCCTTCCACCAACTTGAAGGTATTTATATTGACAAAAAAGTTTCTTTGGCTGATTTAAAACATGACCTCAGCCTTATTTTGAAAAAATATCTTGGCGAAGCAACAAAAACAAAATTCAGGGCAAGTTTCTTCCCATTTACTGAACCAAGTGTTGAAGTGGATGCAGAATGCAACGTATGTAAAGGCAAAGGTTGCCCAGCATGCAAAGGTGCAGGTCAATATGAAATTTTAGGTGCAGGTATGATTCACCCACATGTTTTGGAAATGAACGGCATTGACCCTAATGTTTATAGTGGCTATGCGTTTGGCTTTGGTTTTGACCGTTTCCCAAAAATGCGTTATAAAATTCCAAATGCAAAAGTCATGTTCGAAAACGATGTGAGATTTATTGAACAATTTAAATAAATTTATGTAATTTAAATTTTTAAGAAATTGAACAGAAGTTTCATTGTGATTTATTCGCAATCAAACGACATAAGGTTTATAGAGCAGTTCAAATAAAATATTTGAAATGATTTAAAACCTTATGGACGTATCATCGTATTGCATAATACGATTGTACGATGTGAGATTTGTTGAACAATTTAAGTAGTAAACAGGCAAAGGAGAATAAAATGAAAGTATTATTATCATGGATTAATGATTATGTAGACACTTCAAACATAGAGTTAAAAACTTTGGTTAAAGGTTTAACCGATGCTGGTTTTGAAGTAGAAGAAGTTATTGATAAGTCTGCAGGGCTTGACCATGTGGTTGTTGCAAATATCACTGAAATAACTCGCCACCCCAATGCAGACAAATTGGTTGTTTGTCAATGCACATATGGATTTGGCAAAACACAAATTGTAACACATGCAACAAATATGAAAGTTGGCGACAATGTTGCTTTGGCACTTGACGGAGCAAATTTACCTTGTGGTGCTTGCATCAAAAATGGTGAACTTCGTGGTGTAGCCAGCAATGGTATGTTCTGCGGTGGAGATGAATTAGGCATTAACGACAGCATTTACCCAGGTGCAAGTGTTGACGGCTTGTTAATATTAGCACCAGATTGTGTGCCAGGCACACCAGTGGCAGAAGTGCTTGGTTTAAACGAAGTTGT
>CAKVCF010000006.1 GCA_934725795.1 uncultured Clostridia bacterium
ATGGGCCACTGCATCAACGCTGAATATTTCAATAAAACACAATCAATAAATGATGCTGAAATTAGCATTTTTGCCGCAGAAATTGCCAGCACTGTTAATGAAATTTTGCTTAATCAATATATGCAAAAAACCGCAAACAAAAAGCAGAAAAAATATTATCTTAATCAATTTTTAAATTCTGTTAGAAGCACAATTTTTAGGCAAACTTTGTTCAGTGAATTTGAACTTTTTGCACACACCAGCATTGAAAAAGAGATACCAATAACATACAAAGAACTTAACGAAAAATATTTTGAGCTGAACAAGAAATATTATGGCAGTGCTTGCAAGTTGCCAGACGAATTGAAATATGAATGGTCGCGCATACCACACTTCTACCGCCCTTATTATGTTTACTCTTACTCCACTGGTATGTTGACTGGCATAACCATTGCAGACAAGTTATTGCATGAAAAAGATTTTGCCAACAAATATATTGAATTTTTGAAAAACGGCACACATCGCCCTGCAGTTGAAGTGCTTAAAGAAATTGGCATCGACTTAACCACCGATAAACCTTTTGAACAAGCCTTTAAATTTATAAAATCACAGTTGGACGAATACATTTTGTTGGTTTAGCAAAATATTAATAAAAGAATTGCAAAAACTAACATCGTTTGATATAATAAAGAGGTGGAAATGTTAGATAAAAAGTCCTTATCCGTTTTAAAAGTCCTTAACAAATTAACTGACGGCACCGCTTATAAAGTTACAACCAGCGATGAAATTATCTCTATGCTCACACAAAAAGCACAGTATGATAATGATAGTATCCGCCAGATTATGGACTTTTTGGAAAAACAAGAATATTTAACAATCAAGTTTAGTGAAGAAAACACTTATTGCTATTCACTTTTGCCAAAGGCACGCATTGTGATTGAACAAGAATCTGGCAAACCAAAAGCAAAAAGGAATAGCCTAACCGCAATGCAATATGTGTTGGTGGCAATTTCTGCCTTTGTTGGCACAATGCTTGCCCTTTTGATTTTCTTTTACGCAAACTTTAAATAAATTGTTAGCAGAAATAAGGCTCAAAGCAAAACAGGATTATAACCGATTGCAAGGCGTAAGCCGCAAATGCAATGCCAAACATAAAAGCTTACACCTAACACACAAAGGCGGAACCTAAAACCAAATAAAACAATATACCATATAATGTAGAAAGAAAGGATTATGCTTACTTTAAAAGAAAAATATGTGATGGAATATGTTTATCAAAAATGTCAAGGCAAAAAGTCTTGTCTTATTTCACCGCGTGAAATTATATCTTTTGTTGCAGATAAATATGTTTTATACCCTGACGAACTTGAAAAGATTATGACAAATTTAAGTTACGATAACTATATTGAACTTTTCAAAAGCGATAAAAAGGGCAGCCCTGTTTTCTGCGTATCTCTTAAAATCAAAGGCGAAGGCTTTCACCGTGAACTTACCAACAACAAACGAAATTTGTGGTATCAAATCGTAACAAAAGTTGGTTTAGCCCTGCTGGTTGGTGTTATCGGTTTGGTGTTTGCTTTAATCAAAATCAAATTTTAATCAGCAATTTTATTTTACTGCTCACTAAGGAGAAAAAGTTATGACAGAAATTTGTGTTCAAGTTGAAGAAACTTTGCAACAAGCGATTGCTCTTTTAGTTAAAAATGGTTTTGAATTTGTTGAATCATACACCAATTTTGACACTTATTATTCAACCCTTATATCACCAGAACAAGAAAATTATCAACACTTATTAAACAAATCTGTAATAATTAGGCACATTGTTAGTGAAAATTGCGATGTTAAAAATGCTGTATATAAAAGCAAAACTCTTGATTCAAATGGCAATGTTATAAACGAAGTTAAAACTAAACTTAAAGTTGACGATATTGAGAAAGCAAAACAAATTTTTAACAATTTATGCCTAAATTGCTGGTGCGATTTTGCAGTGCAAAACAACGAACTTAAAAAAGGTGAAATTGTTGTTGATATACAATATGTGCAAAACTTAGGCACTTTTATTGAAATTGAAGAATACCCTTCAATAAAAGATTTAGACAGTGCCAAGAAATTTGAAATTTTAAAAGACATTGTTAAACAACTTGGCTTTAACATTATAGGCAATGATTATAGTTGCAAAAAGCCATACATGTTCCTATTAAAAAACAGCACAAAACGTAATGAATTATAAAATCACAATCTAAGAGCTTAAAAAATTAATTTTTCTTAAGCTCTTTTTTTACCATAAAATTTTAACTCCCCTATTGAATTATTGTTTTTTTATATTAAGTGCAATGTGCAAAGCCGTAAATTAAAAATATAATGAAAGAGCGCTTCAAGTTCTTTTTTTAATATACTTGTTAAATTGGCAAATTTGGTGTATCATAGATATATGGAATACAGAAAATTTGAATTGAAATCCAAATACAAGCCAACGGGCGACCAACCACAAGCGATTGAATCTTTGGTTGAAGGCATAAATGATGGTTTAACTAGCCAAGTGTTGAAAGGTGTTACTGGCAGCGGCAAAACTTTTACAATGGCAAACATTATTGCACAAGTTAACCGCCCTACTTTGGTTTTGGCACACAACAAAACATTGGCAGCACAATTGTGCAACGAATTTAGAGAATTTTTCCCTAACAATCGTGTTGAATTTTTTGTTAGTTATTATGATTATTATCAACCAGAAGCCTATATTGTTTCAAGCGACACTTACATTGAAAAAGACATGAGTGTCAATGACGAAATTGATAAATTGCGCCACAGCGCCACAAGCAGCTTGTTTGAACGCAGCGACACCATTGTGGTTGCATCTGTTTCTTGCATTTATGGTTTAGGCGCGCCAAAAGAGTATTATGATTTGCACATCTCCTTGCGTGTTGGTGATAAACTAAGCCGTGAAGAGTTGATTAAAAGGCTTATTAACATCCAATATGAACGCAACGATATTGATTTTCACCGCAGCACTTTCCGTGCGCGTGGCGATATTGTTGATATTTTCCCTGCGGACAGCAGTGAACGTGCCATCCGTGTTGAATTTTTTGATGATGAAATTGAAGCGATAAGTGAATTTGAAGTAGTTTCTGGCCACGTTGTTAACAAATTAAAACATGCGTTTATATTCCCTGCCAGCCACTATGCGGTAGGCAGTGAAAAATTACAACTTGCATTAGAACAAATCCGCAAAGATGCAATTGAACGTGAAAAATATTTTGCAGACCAAGGCAAATATATTGAAGCTCAACGCATACGTGAACGCACAAATTACGATATTGAAATGATGCAAGAAATGGGCTATTGTTCGGGCATTGAAAACTATTCACGTTATTTTGACGGCCGTGAACCAGGTGAGCCACCTTACACTTTGCTGGACTATTTCCCAAAAGATTTTCTGCTTTTTGTGGACGAAAGCCACATAACCTTGCCACAAGTGCGTGGTATGTATAATGGTGATAGAGCGCGCAAAACAAGTTTGGTTGAATATGGCTTCCGTTTGCCAAGCGCTTACGATAACCGTCCGCTTAATTTTGAAGAGTTTAACCATAGGATTGGACAAGCAATTTATGTTTCTGCGACACCAAATGAATATGAATTAGAGCTTTCTGGCAACACAGTGGAACAAATCATCCGTCCTACTTATTTGTTAGATCCAGAAGTGGAAGTGCGCCCAAGCAACGGACAAGTTGATAATTTATATGATGAAATAAACAAAACCGTGGCAACAAAAGGCAAAGTGCTTGTTACAACTCTTACCAAGAAAATGGCAGAAGACCTTTGCACATATTTTGGCGAAAACGGCATAAGGGTGAAATATTTACACAGTGATATTGACACATTGGAACGCATTAAAATTTTAAACGAACTGCGTGCAGATGAATTTGATGTGCTTGTTGGTATCAACCTGTTGCGTGAAGGGTTGGACTTGCCAGAAGTTACACTTGTTGCAATTTTAGATGCTGACAAAGAAGGATTTTTAAGAAGTGCCACATCACTTATTCAAATTATTGGCCGTGCAGCACGTAACAGTGAAAGCCGCGTTATAATGTACGCTGATAACATAACCGATAGCATGCGTATTGCAATCAATGAAACCAATTATAGACGTGAAAAACAACAAGCATATAACATTGAACACAATGTTAAACCTATGACAATTAAAAAGGCGATTGTTGACACACTTAAAAACACGGTGGACGAAGACAACAAAAAACTTTCTAAGGCCGACATATTGAAGCAAATTGAAAGCCTTAAAGGCATGATGAACACTGCAGCCAGCCAGTTAGACTTTGAAACAGCAATAAAACTGCGTGAAGAAATTGCCAAACTTAAACGTAAATTGAAATAAGATTATTTTAAATCAATGCTTTTAAAATAGACAATCTAAAATCACAACTTTGCAAGATAACACATTTTTAACAAACAGAATTACCTGTTTAGGCAGAAAAAAAAGTTCACATTAACGTGAACTTTTTTCTAGTATATTTTGTGTGTTTACAAAACTTAACTTTGAAACCTTTAACTTTTATCTTTTTAAATATTTTAAATAAGCACCAACAAAAACGCAATATTTACCAATTTTTAAGCCGCTTATTTTAACCTTTACGGGTGAAGAAATTGATAAACTTTGCAAAGTTGAGTGTTATGCCAGTGGCGTGATTGATTGCCACACGTTTAAATATTGCCTTGCCGCCAATTGTGAAACCAGCAATAATTGCCGCGACTAAACTTGGCACAAATATTTCCATAAACGACCCCGCTTGAAGTGCAATTTTTGTTATGAGTGCAGCCCCTGCCGCACCAGACAAAATACCACAAACATCACCGATAACATCGTTGCAAACCGAACTTACTTTATCGGCATTTTTAACCATTGACAATGCTTGTTTGCTACCCTTAACCTTACGTGCTGCCATTGCGTGGAAATCTTCCACATTACAACTTGCAACAGCTAAACCAAGCATATCGAAAATGATACTTATAACAATGAACACAACAATAACAATCACCGCAACAATGACGCTTGCTTTGCTTAAAGCCCACTCGCTAAGCATACTGAAAGATAAAGAGATAATAACTGCCATAATAAACACAGTTAGCGGCCAAATCCAATTTTTGCTACGTGAGTTTTTGCGTGTATCTTTTGTTTTTTGTTTTGTTTGTTTGCTGTCTGTTATCTCTGTATTTTGTTCAGGCATTGTCGGGTTAGGTTTTTCTGTTTTCATTTTAATTCATTTATCCTTTTTAATCAGTAAATTATTTTATAAAATTATATAAAAATATTTTAAAAAAATCAATATTAAAATCTTATAAAATTATTAAAAAATTTGAAAATATTTATAAAATATGGCTATTTTTAGCATTTTTTCTATGCTTTTATAGTTTTTTTAATTAATTTTAATATTTTTATTTTATTTATTTTGCAAATTTTTTATTACTAAATAATTTTTATATTTTTTAGTGATATTTTAATTACAAATTTTTTATGTAATTATATTAAAACTTATTCTATCACACTATTTTAGAATTGTCAAATTTGAAATTTTACGCAGTTGTTTAACCTGACTATTTTACAAAACAACAAGCCAATTCATTTCGCAGGCGCTCACAGACACGGCTTGTAGCATAAAAAAGCACAGGCAAAACCTGTGCTTTAAAAGCCAAAATTTTTGGCATAATTTCAAGATAACGAAGGCGGCATTTTGAGTAAACCTTGCGGCATAAGGTTCGGTTGGATTTCCCAATTTTGCACTTTGTCGTTACCAGCAAAGCAGTTTCCTTTTACGCAAAACTTGCACCGAATCGCCACTGAGACCACACTATAATCCCCAAAACACCTCTTGCGAACAGCCTAGAAGATTTCCTTAACAACATCAACTGAACTTATCTTTATTTTGCGCTCAAAATTTCAAAAGCAACTTGATAGTGTACGTGTACTTTGTAGCATAATCAAGTTGTCGCTTTATCCCGATTTGAACACTCAAAGCAGGCTACACTGCACACAACTTTCGCCGTATGCAGGTTCCTAATCCAAGCGATAGACCAGATGTAAATACGATCACAATCTACCCACTTGGGTCTCCGCGATAAATGGGCTTTAATATGTATGCCGTTACACACGGCCCAAAAACCTTAACTTCCAGCACCAGCCCCAATTTGGGCAATCAAAGCCAGCACCAGAAACTTCACAGTTGTGCCAACAATGCTTATTCCAGCATTCTCGTTCAGCCTAGATGACTAGGATACTGCGCCTTCGGTATATTATTATATTATCATATTAATTAAAAAATGTCAAGGGCAGCCGCAGCCATACAAATAGACAGTTTACATCCATCTGCTTTTTAACTTGTTAAAATAAAACGGCAGCAAACTCGAACTTTTATTTTATTGTTATTCATTAATAAGTTAAAATTTCGGTTTCTCGCCTAAACAAAACAGCAGCAACATAAAAGATAAAAATTTGTAATAAATAATTACATAACGTCTTGCAGACCAAGCAAATAATCCGCACTGACACTAAAATATTTGGCAAGTTTTACAATGAAAAACGCATCTGGACAACTCTTGTTAAGTTCCCACAAAGAAATTGTATCTTGCGTTGTGTTGATTGCAACTGCAAGTTGTTCTTGTGTTATGTGCCTTTCCTTCCTTAAATCTCGTATAACTTTACCCATTTTCATACAAATATTTTAAGGCAAAGCGGATTATGTTCAATGGTTTACGAAGAAAACTCGTATTTTGTCGAATTATGTCGATAAATCCTTATTGTGAAAGTGATAAATAAGTGCTTGAAAGCACAAAACTTGCCTAATGTTTAGATTGTAACAATGATTTGGCAACATATGTTTGGCTGTTATTTATATAACAAACTAAAAAAATAATTTGAGGATTTTAAACCAAAAACAACAGAAGCAAACTAAGCAAAATAAGGTAGAAACTAAAATAGATAAGGCGTTTTTGCTTTACCAATTTTAACATGATTTTTATAGACAATATACCAAACACAAAAGACACAATCATAACCACAAAAATACCAAGCCAGTTGACCGAAATTTGGCTGGTAAATAGTTTTGCACCTTCATATACAGCGCTTGCCAAAATAACTGGAATACTCATTAAAAATGAGAAGTCCAACGCTTGTTGTTTTTCCACACCAACAAGTAAACCGCACACCAAGGTCGAACCGCTGCGTGATATACCTGGCAAAAGAGCCAACCCCTGTGCAAGCCCCATATAAAGTGAATTTTTGCCATTGATTGGTTTGTTACCGTCCTTTTTAAAATCCGCAATGGCAAGAAGAACTGCCGATATTAAAAAGCCCCAAACAAGCACATGTGTTGAAAAGTTTGCTTCTAAAAAATTGTTAAAGATAAGCACCATTATAACCGTTGGCACGGTTGCAATAATAAGATATAAATTGGTTTTGTTGAACGGACGTCTTATTAATTCACCTATCTTTTTGCGGTAACAAAAAATAACTGCAAATAGTGTGCCAATATGAGCAACCACGCTTAAAAGCAAAAGGTTGTCCAAATCAAAAAGGCTACCAAACAAAACAATATGTCCACTGCTTGATATTGGTAAAAACTCTGTTAAACCTTGAACTATACCTATTAAAATATATTTGAATATGCTTTTCACTTGAAATTTCCTTTCAAATATTGTATTATTGATAAACATAAATATATGCAGCAAAGTTAAAAGGAGTTCAAATTGAAATTAGGTGTTGTTGGCTTGCCAAATGTTGGCAAAAGCACATTGTTTAACGCAATAACAAAAGCAGGGGCTGAAAGTGCAAACTATCCGTTCTGTACAATTGAGCCAAACGTTGGTGTGGTTGATGTAGCAGATGAAAGGCTTACAAAATTGGCTGAAATGTACCACACAAATAAAATCATTCCAGCACAAATTGAATTTGTTGATATTGCAGGTCTGGTTAAGGGCGCAAGTGAAGGTGCAGGGCTTGGCAACAAATTTTTAAGCCATATTCGTGAAGTTGATGCCATTGTGCATGTTGTGCGCGTGTTTAAAAATGATAAAATTATTCACGTGGATGGAAGCATTGACCCTGTGCGTGATATTGATACAATTAATTTAGAGTTGATTTTAAGTGATATTGACGCAGTAACAAAACGTATTGACCGCATAAAAAAGGTTGTACATGGTGGTTCTGCTGACGCACAAACTACAAAAGAATATGAATTGCTTAACGAAATTTTGGAATTGCTTAAATACCAAAAACCAGCACGTATGCTCAAACTCAATGCAGAAGAACAAAAGATTGTTGATGGATTTTTCCTTATCACAAGCAAACCTATCATCTATGTTGCAAACACAAGTGATGAATTGGATGATTTCCAACGCGAAAATATTGAAAAAATCAAACAAATTGCAGCACAAGAACAAGCCGAAGTTGTTTCTTTATGTGCAAGAACTGAAGAAGAACTTATCAATATGCCAGCAGAAGACCGCGAAATGTTCAAACAAGAATTAGGCATTGAATCTTCTGGCCTGGAAAAATTGATTGTGGCAAGTTACCACTTGTTAGGGCTTATCAGTTTTATTACAGCTGGCGAAAAAGAAGTGCGTGCTTGGACAATCCGCCGTGGAACTCTTGCACCACAAGCCGCAGGCAAAATTCACACAGATTTTGAACGTGGATTTATACGTGCAGATGTTGTTAAATATGATGATTTAATCACCCTTGGCGACTATAACCTTTGCCGTGAAAAAGGCAAAATTATCAGTGCTGGTAAAGACTATGTTATGCAAGATGGCGATATTGTTGTGTTTAAATTTAACGTGTAGGTGAAATATGAAAAACAAAAAAAATCTTGAATCAGTTGATATTGAAGCAACAGACAAAGAAATGAACACAAACGCAGTTTTGACTGAAAATCAGGCAGAGACAGTTGCCCTTACAAAAGAGCAAAAGAGAAAAGAAAAGGCAGTTTTAAAGGCTGCAAAGAAAAAAAGAAAGCAGGAAAAGAAAGCAAAAATTGAACCAGATGAATTTGTTAAAAACTTGCAAATCAATAAAAAACAATATTTTGCAACTTATTTAACATTTTTGATTTCAGCATGTTCCATTTTGCTTATCATGGTTATTACAATGATGGTGCTCATTCCAGTTTGGTGGGTACAATTGATTGATTTGGCTGTGCTTGGCTTTTGCATTTGGCGATGTGTACACTTGTGTCTAAGGGTTAACAAACAAGAGATATACTCTCTTTATGCCAATTGCTTGATTGTCCAATCAATCATGGTAGATACAATTGTGCCATTAAAAGATGTTTATTCTGCAACACCTTATTCAAGTTGGATTGATAAATTAAGAAAAAAAGGTCCACACTGCATAAGATTAAACCTTTCACAAAAACATAAAAACTATGTGGTTATCGGTTATATTGAAGAAGATTTGCAACCTATTTGCGACCAAATATTATTAAATGCCAAAGTTTGCAGAGAAAACGAAAAAGCCAAAGCTGAACAAGCTTTAAAAGAATTACAAGAAGAATTAGAAAAAGTGCGCAAAGGCGAAATTTAATTTAAAAATATCAGCAGCAAAAAATTTGGCAATACATTTATTATTTTATGTTTTGCAAGTTAAATTTTCTTGCTGCTTTTTGTTTTTCAATGCAATTGTTTAATAAAAATTGCGTGATACTCAATTGTAAAGTTTTCATTTTTAATCACGCAGTGCATACCTACCGTTTTGTATGCTTTTAAAATATATAATGATTAAAGCACTGCAACAATCCTTTTATTGTCAGCACAACAAAAATAAAAATTAATACGCCTGCAAAAAAACAGGCAGATTAATGCCTGTTAATATACCTTTTGTTTGGCTTTTTAATGCTTGTTGACACTAGTTCGCCATTATGATATGTTTCAATCACATTAAACCCCTCTAAAATAGTTGGCTTGCTGCGATGTATGCGCTTTAAATAAAGTTTTGTTGTTGTTTCCTTATTCTCAATTTTATGTGAAGCATGATTTTCAGCTTCGCGTTTGTTTAACTGTTTTAAAAGTGTTTGCTGATCCACCAATAACAACTTGCAATGTAATTCTGCACCACCTCTTTTTGAAATTGTTAAAAATTTGCGGCGACGCTTTGTTGGCATATTTGTGTAATCTAACACACAGTCAATATTATTATTTAAACACATTGAAAGTTCTTCACACATAATACGCAAAATATGATTGCGAATATTATGGTCATACGGCTTTGTTGATATCTTTTTCACTGGCAAAGTTTTATAAATTTCGTCAGCTGAAATTATTTTTGCACCATATTCTTTATTTAGTTTTTCAGCACAAGTGGACTTACCTGCTCCAACTGCACCTACCAGAAGATAAACTTTTGTCATAAAATTAGTATATTAAATATTTTAGAAAAGTCAACCACAAGAAATTGAAACTTACAATTAGTTTATTTTAGCTTTATTTTTAACAATAAAAAATGGATTAAATCAACTTAATTCACATGTTTGTTGAAGCATGCAATATAAATATATATCGCACCACTTCACGCTAGGCTGCCGCCAACGCTAATTCGTGCTACAAACAACAAGCAGTTGTTGTTTGCTTTACGCACTCACCCTCTCAGGGTTCGACTCCCTTTAATTTTATCTAAATTTGGAGCGGGTGATGGGAGTCGAACCCACCTCACAGGCTTGGGAAGCCCGCGTACTACCGATGTACTACACCCGCACAAAAGTTTACTGACTGCGGATGCACGCTCACCCGCATAGAGATTTATCGATTGCGGATGCACACTCACCCGCACAAAAGTTTACCATCTGCGGATATATTAACATGTCCGCATAATACTTTGACAATTAAGTTTTTAACATTGGTTTAAACAATAAGTTTAATTAGATTAAAAATCAACAAATTGTATTAATTAGGTAATTATCTTATTTACTAAAAATAAGTATAGGTATTTTAACACAAACAAATGTTTTAGGCAAGCGTAAGGACAATTTGTTTGTAAATTATATTCAATTTTTTACAAAATATTTAAAAAATGGCTTGACAATCAAATTTCTATTAGATATAATTGCAAAGTAACGGCGGTGTGGCTCAGCGGTTAAAGCAATCGGTTCATACCCGATAGATCGGTAGTTCAATTCTACCCACCGCCACCACACAAAACAACAGGTTTGTGTTATAAATGTGGGCAAATATAATCATTCGATTAAGTTAATGTTAACTTTACTTAAATTGTGATGCAGCCTGCCTGCAAAAGCGTCATCAATTAATTGGAAACAAAGTGATGAAAAGAAACCACAAGGAAGCGGGTATCCGTTCCGTGGTGTCTTGTCATAAATGTGGGCAATTGCCCATAAATGAAGTTTGCGTAAATTTATTTAGCAAACGATAAAGTAGGGCAAATTGCCAACATGGTCCCATGGTCAAGTGGTTAAGACACCGCCCTTTCACGGCGGTATCAGGGGTTCGAGTCCCCTTGGGACTACCAAATAAAAACACCAACAATTCGGTTGGTGTTTTTTGTTACAAATTTTAATAAAATGCTTTGCAAAAGCAATTGTTTAGTTAACTAAATTTCAATCCAGTATTAACATGTAAGGCAAAATAGTGTAGACTACTTAAAGTTATTAATTTATAGTGCGGAGGAATAAATGAAAACTAGAGAATTAATTAGAATTTGGGTCAAATACAAAAATAACGAAGGTATAATCCAACAAGCAGCATGCAATATCTATTTTAGCACAGTTGCCGAAGCAAAAAAATGTGTTAAATATTTAAATTCAACTGAAGATTCTAAATATAAATACTTCTATCAAAAACAAACAATAACAGAATATGAAACTGCTGAAGAATATGTTAAAGAACACACCGTTCAAGACGAATTAACAAAATAGTAAAGAAAAACTTAATCCTTTTTGATTAAGTTTTTTTATGCGTTTTATTTAAAATAGGCGAAATTTATTTATATTTTTTGTTGAGTTTTTGTTGTTTAATCCAAATGTTCATAACTGCTTTTTTAGGCAATAAATGAACCATGCGCACTTGGCTGCGGGCAATAAAACCATAAATTGACATTTCTTTGCCTTTTTTTGTATCTTTGATTGCTTTTGCAATAACTTTTTCTGGTTGATACATTACAACATATTTTGAAACCACTTCATTTTTTGCTTTGGTTTTAAGGGCGCGGTCGAAGAAAGCGGTTTTTGTCCAGAACGGACAAATTGTTGTGATTTTTATACCCCTTGGTTTAAGTTCTTGATTTAATGCACGTGAATAACTGATTACAAATGCTTTTGTTGCGCCATATGTTGCAATGTAAGGTATTGGTTGAAAACCTGCAACTGATGCTATGTTTGCAATCCTGCCACCCTGTTGCATATATGGCAAAGTAAGCTCTGTCATTTTAAGCAAAGCTTTACAATTTAAATCTATCATATTAGCTGATGCGTTAACATCTATTTCATCGTATCTGCCAAACTTGCCAAAACCTGACGCATTTACAAGCCAATCAACCACAACATCTTCTGTTTTAAGCATTTCAGCATAAGTTTTAAAGTTTGCGTCCTTTGTTAAATCAAAAGCAAGTGCCTTAAATGGAGTTTTGATTTCAGCCTTGACAGCATCTAACCCTTCTTGGTCTAAGGCTATGCCCCAAATTTCTTCAAATTGACCATCAAGTTGACGCACAAATTCACGCCCCATGCCAGATGAAGCGCCTGTTATAACTGCAATATGTTTCATATTTACCCCTTTTATATACTATTTATGTTACACAAAAAATTTGAAAATAACAACTTTTTTGCATTTTGAAAATAAAACATTTTGCTTAATTTGTTTATTATTCTAAACACTAAGCAACAGTAAATCGCAACCTTTAACCCTTTGGATAAACTAAGTTTAAATGTTGATTTCGGTTAAATTATACAAATTTAGCACATTTGGTTGTTAAAATTTAATTAATTTGTTATTATAGTTATGCATAAAAAGTTTTAATGCAAAAAGACATGAGAAAAGTATTAATATTAATGAGTGAACGCACAGGCACAGGCCATAAATCCAGTGCCAATGCAATTGAAAACAAACTTTTAACAATGAACTATCAAGTAAAGCAATTGGACTGTTTTAAAACAATGGGCAAAGCTGGTGAAAAAATGGAAAATAGTTATATTCCATTAACCACAAAGCATCCTTTTATTTGGAAAATGAGCCACGGCTTTTCTCAATTTTTTACTGCATTTGTGCATCAATTTGTTTATAATAATTGCAAAAAGAAAATGCTAAAAGAGATTTTAGATTTTCAACCCGATTTAATTATAAGCGACCAATGTATGTTCACAAAAGCAATATCAAAATTGCTTAAAAAGAACAACTTAGATATACCTTTTATGATTGCCGTGATTGACCTTGTAAATCCGCCACATGTTTGGAGAGATAAAAAAGCGAATGTTTTGTTTTTGCCAACTGAAAAAGTTTATGAACAATATTTGCACCTTGGCTTTAAACCTGAACAATTGGTGGTTTCTGGCTTTCCTATCCGTGAGGACATTCCTTTAAGAACCGAACCTAAAAAGGCAAGCACACCAACCAAGATTTTAATGGTTAACCCTTCAATCAATTTAAAAAAGAATGTAAAATTTGTTTGTGAAGCTGCAAGGCTAAACAATGTTGAAATTAATTTTGTTTGTGGCAGAGATGCGCGATTGTTTAACAAATTAACAAAACTTAAAAACAGCAACAAACTTTTACAAAATGTTAACATTTATGGCTTTATCTCAAACATGAATGAAATGCTTGCTTCAACACACATATTACTAACCAAGGCTGGGCCAAACATGCTTTTGGAAGGCACACGCAGCGGCACTGCTGTGGTTGTTACTGGACACATACCTGGGCAAGAAGCACACAATCACCAGTATATTGTTGACAACCATTATGGCGAAAGATGTGAAAATCCTAACAAGATTTATAACCTGTTAAATTCTATGATTGAGCCAAACAATTTGCAGCGTTATTTGAACAATGTTGTAACGACTAAATATAACAATGGTGCTGAAGTTATTGCAAAAACCATTGATGAATATTTGAACAATAAACTGCAAAGCGAATAAACATGTTGCAATTGTTGCAACAATATATATTTTAAGTTAATCAAATAAAACGCTGAAAAAAGATTGGTTTTGTTTGATTTTATGATAGAATGATTTTACAAAGGTGGACTTATGAACTATTTAGATATTATTAACCTTATATTTGGCATTTCGTTTAGCATTTTAGGCTTATTCACCGTGCATTATGTTATTTTTGCAATTGCTGGTTTGTTTGCAAAAAAGCGCTATCCAAAAGCAAAAGTACAACACAAATATGGTGTTATTATTCCTGCACGTAACGAAGAAGCGGTTGTTGGCAACTTGATTAAGAGTGTTTACAAAAACAATTATCCACAAGACAAACTTCAAGTGTTTGTTATTGCACACAACTGCACAGATAAAACCGCACAAATTGCACGTGAACTTGGGGCAACGGTTTATGAATACAACAATCCCGATGAATGCACAATGGGCTATGCGTTTAGATATTTGTTTGACCAAATAAGAAAAGATTATGGCGTGCAAAACTATGACGGATTTTTCTTATTTAACGCTGACAACATTTTAAGTGCTGACTATTTTGAAAAAATGAACGATGCATTTGATGCAACAC
>CAKVCF010000007.1 GCA_934725795.1 uncultured Clostridia bacterium
ATGCAACGGACTGTAAATCCGTCGACTTCGTCTTCGATGGTTCGAATCCATCCCCTTCCACCACTCCAAGTGGAAAACAAGCAAAAAAATGGTTGTTATTGTTTGACAAAGCAACAAAAAATGAATTAATATCTAAATATGCTGGTGTGGCTCAATGGCAGAGCAGCTGACTTGTAATCAGCAGGTTGATGGTTCGACTCCATTCACCAGCTCCACAATGCTCCTAGAAATAGGAGTTTTTTGTTGCTCATTTTATGTTCAAAAAGGCAAATATCTATTTTTAAGGCTGTATTGACATTGAAACCATATTTTTAATCGAAGAATATTAAGAATATTAAATGTCTTTTATTATAATTTTAATATAATAGAGAAGAATATAAAAACATTGAGAACAGGCAAAGAAAAAAGTAAAAGCCTTAAGCTCTTACTTTGTGCCTAGATACATCGCGCTCTAGGGGCTGATAGAGATTAACCACTCTACCCAATGCTAACACATATTAGCAGGTGCATATAGCCGACCTACGTCCCTATATGCCTGTTATTGTTAGGATACCATACAATTATTGAATGTCAACACATAATAGATAATTTTATAAAAAAGATTTATCACACAAAAGTAAGTACATTGGCAATTATATTAAACACTAATTAAAATAATTTTAACCATCAAAAATGTTACAACCAATATAATTTAAAGTTAGATTATAATTGATTGTTAGATTGATAATATAAACATAGTTTGATAAGAAATAAAATGGTAAGAAATACCAAATTTAATTGCAAAGAAAAACTTATTTTGATAAAATAAAAATATGAGTAAATGTGATAAATGTGGTGGGCTTTTGATTTTTGACCCACAAAAGAAGGGTAATGTCTGCGAAAATTGTGGCGGTGTTAATCCAGTGCAATTCAACTATGCCTTTAACAAAAAGAGTTTTGAAGAAATGCAACAACTTGATGTTGACCCGCTTGCAAAAGAAACACGTGCGGTTAAATGTAAATCATGTGGGGCCAATTTTATTATTGATAAATTGCATCTTACAGGTGTTTGTCCATATTGTGGCAGTGAAACATTGTCAACTTCAAGCAAAAAATCATTGATGTACATTGATTCTGTTGTGCCTTTCACTTTTGGCAAAGCAGATGCAATTAACAAATTTAAAAAGGCAGTTGCAACACGTTTTTATGCCAATAAAAAGATATTTAAAGGCATTGAAGAAAGCAATGTTACAGGCTTATATGTAAACACTTTCGTGTTTGATTTTGTAACATCTTCTGTTTATGACGGCGTGCTCAGTTATCAAAAAACTGTTAAAGATAGTGATGGCAACACTCACACTGAAACAGTAACAAAAAATGTGGTTGGTGTGTTAGAAAAAACCTTTAAAAATCTAACCATTGAAGCCAATTCAAATTTAACTCAACCAGAACTTTTGCAAATTATGCCGTTTGAATATACCTCTGCGGTTGATTTCCAACAAGATTTTGTTAATGGTTATGCAATTGAGTATCAAGATAAATTGTTTGCTGATTGTGTTGCCAGTGCAGAGCGTGTTGTTAAACGTGAACTTGAAAGGGAAGTTTTGCGTAAATATGGTTGCGACAGTGTTGTAACATTAAATATTCACACCGATTATAAGGATCGTAAATATAATTACTGTTTGTTGCCAGTTTATATGTTTAACAGCGAATATAAGGGCAAAAGATACAAAGCATTAATGAATGGTCAATCAGGCAAAGTTGGCAATTTGCCAAAAGATAAATTGCGCGTTTTCTTAACCGTGTTATTCTCAAGTTTGCTGGTTGTTGGTATCTGCTTACTTATATATTTTTGTGTAAGGTAAAGCAAAAACAAACCAAAAACTATCTTAATAAAAATTGTTTTCAGCACAAAACAACAAGAAATGGTGGCATTGTAACAAATGTTACCATTTTTTTTATTCTGCATTTTGTTAGTATGTTTGCAGGAGGAAAGCAATGCAGATTAAGTCGAGAGTAATGAACAAAACATTGTATATTTTACTTTCAGGGGAACTAGATGAATACACCGCCAAAACAGTGCGTAAAGATTTAGACACACTGCTAGACACAGAAAAGGGCTTTGTGCAGATTGTGCTAGATTTAAGCGAATTAACCTTTATGGACAGCACTGGTATAGGTGTTTTGATTGGAAGATACAAAAAGATGAGAGATTATAATAAACCGATATTTATTTCAAACCCAAGCAGAAATGCAGAAAGGATATTTAAAATGTCAGGTCTTTACGACATTATGCCAAAGATAGTTTAGGGAGGAATTATGAAAAACGTTATGGAATTAAAGTTTAAAGCCTTGCCAGAAAATGAATCCTTTGCACGTTCGGTTGCGGGAGGCTTTTTGTTGCAAATGAACCCAACACTTGCTGAAATTGAAGATGTTAAAACAGCGGTTAGTGAGGCGGTTACAAATTCAATAGTCCACGCATACCCAGATAAACCAGGTTGGGTTACTATGAAAATGGGAATAAAAGAAAATGTTGTTCACATCTCGGTGATTGATAACGGCATTGGCATTGTAGATATTAAAAAGGCACTCAGCCCATTTTATACGTCCAAACCAGAGCAAGAACGCAGTGGTATGGGCTTTACAGTTATTGAAGCATTTATGGATAATTTGGAAGTGAAAAACAGCAAAGAAGGCCTTATTGTTAATATGAGCAAAAAAATTGTTAATCAAGAGGCGTGCTAGATGCTATCAAGCAACCAAACAGCAGAGTTGCTCACACTGGCAAAACATGGTGATGATTCTGCCAAAGAAAAACTGATAACCTTTAATGCACCACTTATTAAAAGCGTGATAAAACGCTATATCAATAAAGGCATTGATTATGACGACCTTTTTCAACTTGGCTCTATGGGCTTTGTTAAAGCAATAAATAACTATAATCCAAGTTTTAATGTTAAGTTCACAACCTATGCAGTGCCTATGATTGCAGGCGAAATAAAACGCTTTATGCGTGATGATGGTAGTGTTAAAGTTTCACGCAGTGTTAAACGCAATGCGGTGCTTATCAAAAATTATATTGCAGATTATCAAAAACAGTATGGCGAAAGCCCAACAATAGACCAGTTGGCAAAACAATTCAATATGGACAAAACAGATATTGTTTTCACAATGGAAGCAAACACAAATCCGCTATCACTCAACGAGAAGTTTGACGATGGGGAGGACGGCACATCCTTGTTTGACTGGGTGGCGGATAGTTTTACGGTTGAGAACGATATTGATAAACTTGCCTTGCGTGATATGATTGAAAAACTTGATTCACGTGAAAAACAGGTGATAATTATGCGGTATTATTTAGATAAAACACAAAGCGAAATAGCCACTGAATTAGGCGTTAGCCAAGTGCAAGTCAGTCGCATAGAGAACAAGGTTTTAGCCTATATGCGTGAAAACATCGGCTCAGATTAACAGATTTTAATTAATCACTATTTATTATCCAAAAGTAGTTACAAAAATTTAAAATGATTTATAAAAGTTTGAGATTTTGTGTCTCAAATTTTTTGTTTTGTATCTTATATTATCAACAATAAATACCTTTTCATTATAAAAAACATATTAAAAAATTATACAATACAAATAAAAACATATAAAAACTTTAAAAAACATACAAAAACTTGTTGACAATCGTTTTTTGTTGTGTTAATATCAAAATGTATAAAAAGGAGAATATTATGAAATACGAAATTTATTTAGATGAAAAAAATTATCAAATGGCAGACACTATTTTACAAGACGAGGGCTTAAATATGTCTATTGCTATTAATATGTTTTTAAAGAGAGTTATAAAAGAAAATTCTATAGGTTTTATTTTTAGTAAGGCAAATCAATCTTTTAATGAAGATTTAACATTAACAGCACCAAATGATATTAACACTAAAATAATAAAAAATCATTCTTATAATTCAGATATAATAACCATGACAAAAAACATAGCAAAGAGACTTTTTAATGAAAAGGGCTACAATATAGGTGATATTTACACTTTTGCATCAGAAAATGAGAGATCACATGTTTTTTGGGCTAATCCTTCATATTTAGTTTTAAACAAAAATTGGTTTTTGATACTTAATGATAAATCTAAACGTATTTTAAGTTTATTTGAAATCCCCGCGGGGGAGATAAAAAGATATGAACTTGTTATGAGAAGTGACAATCAAAATCTTATAGATTTACAAATTGCTTATAACGACCCAACATTTACAGATAATAGAAGCCATATAAGTTTTAAACCATATTTTGTTGATAAAATTACCTATTAATTATTTGTAAAGGATAAATATGAAGATTAATTATCAAAATTATATTCCGCAAATTGAAAACGTAAGTAAAGATAATGTTAAAAGTATTGATTACAACAATATTGTGGCATTTACTTTTGCTTATGACGGTGCTATGGGTGATAATGGAGAATTAACAGTTGTTAATAAAACAGATGAATTGAAATTCTTTTATATCAACAGATTAAGTGGAGATAAAGAATTGGTTAAAACTGTTGATACTACATATTTTAAACCTTTTGCGGACACTATCGCTCAAACAGGATGGTATATTCCAGAACTTGCTGGTTGGAAAAAACTAGAAATGGGGCAAGGCAACTTTTTATTTATTAGAAAGGAATATTATTCAGAGTTTGAAACTTTGGCTAATTCAATAGATAAAATCATAATTAAATCACACGCTTTGCTATATCAATATAAATTTATAATTCTTAATTTATTGCTAAATGATGAATATAACCAAATTAAAAACAAACTTATAAATTCAAAATGCAATTATCCAACATTGCTTGGTGGCATAATAGGTGATATTTCTGGCTCAAGGTTTGAGTTTAAACCAATAAAAACAAAGAAATTTAAACTGCTTGTTAAGGGTAAAAACTATTTACTACCAACACAAACATATCAAGAGTATCTAGATAATTGCCATTTTACAGATGATACAGTAATGACAATCGCAGTTGCAAATGCTCTTATGCAATCAAAAGCCGATTTTAGCGATTTGAAAGAACAGACTATTTGCAATTTAAAATATTTTGGTAATAAATACCCTTATGTTGGGTATGGCTCTAAATTTAACTATTGGCTTAAATCAACTCATACTAAGCCTTATAATTCTTTTGGAAATGGAAGTGCAATGAGAATTAGTGCTGTGCCGTATTTTGCAGATAGCATTGAGCAAGTTAAGGAATTAACCAAAATTGTAACAGAAGTGACACACAATCACCCAGAAGGTATTAAAGGTGCAGAAGCCGTTGCTTGTTGTATATGGTGGGCGTTAAACGGATATTCAAAATATCAAATTAAATATTTTGTTGAACGAGATTATTACGATTTAAATTTTGATTATAAAAATTTAGTAAAAACATACAAGCACGATGAAAGTTGCCAAAATTCAGTGCCACAGGCTATATATGCTTTTATTATTTCAAACTCTTATGAAGATGCAATAAAAACTGCTATTTCAATGGGTGGAGATTCTGATACTATGGCTTGTATATCTGGTTCGATTGCTGAAGCCTATTATGGTTTGCCTTCACACTTGAAAAATCAAGGTTTATCATACTTGCCAAAAGAATTAAAAAATATTGTTTATGAATTTATTCATAGTTACACAGAAAATAAAAGGAAAGTAAATTAATATGACAATTGAAGAATTAAATGAAAAAATGGAAGCTTATATAACTGGAGAAAACAATCATTATTGGGTTAAATCTCAATATTGGGAAGAAAAAAGAAAATTGTGTTATGAAAATGATTATTTGAAATTGGTGGAAATAACTAGTTCAAACAAATGGATTGACAAGGAACACAAACAATTATCAAAAATGTGGAGCATTGTTTATAAGCCCAAAAAATCGTTTATGATGTTGGAAAACTATAAAACATTTCAAAAAGTTTACAATGTTAATATCACGCCAGTGCAAAAGGGCATAAATGTTGGATGTATGGCAATCAGAATTTATGATACTAAAATAGATCCTGACAAATTTATTGTTAGGGATATTTTAGATTACATTTTTCAAAATGATTAATTACTTTGTTTTGGCTTTTAATTAATAAAAAAGAGTTGTTTAAGTGGATCAACTCTTTTTTCTATTCAATTGTTTTAAGATTCACTTGTTGAGACTTCTTCGTCTGGTTCAAGGCGATAGACTGGATTTTTAATGTCGTCTTTATTTGGCTTTTTGAATTTTGAAAAGAAACCATTTACAGAACTTTTTATTTTTGCAAATCTTTGCTTTGGTGTTGGTGTGTTTGCATCTCTATATGTGTCTATATTTTTGGTGAATTTGAATTTTGGCTTAACAACTTTGTTTTGTGTTGTTTGATTATCTTGTGTGGTTAATTGATTTTTAACACCATTAGTTGTATTGGTTAAAACATTGTCTGGTGCAGAATAATAGTCATTTTTATTTAAGTTGTTATAAGCCATATACGGATTGTAAGTGTTGCCAAAACCATTGCCTGCGTAAATGCCATTTGCATTTTGCATAGGATTACCAAATCCGTTTAATCCGCCTAAAGCACCACCGTAGCCGCCGTATCCGCCATAACCATAGCCGTTATTAAAACCATTCATACCATAGCGATTTAAAAGTGCTGTGTTAAAAAATGTGTCTATGTTTGATTTATAGTTGCCATAAGTGTCAATGTTAGGTGTAAGCCAAGGGTGTTTTGTTGAATTGTTTGATTTAGTTTCGTCATCATCTTTAATTATGTCTTTGGTTATGTGTTCATCATTTTGATTGTTGGTCGATTGTTCGCTAGTTTGGTTATTGTTGGTTGTTGTGTTTGAATCAGTGGTGTTATTATCAGTTTGATTTTGTGTCAAATTTCCGTCTTTATCAATCACGTAGTCGTAAATAACAGGAGCGTTATTGTTTTGCCTAAAACCATATAAAATACGGCCAATATTATTACCAGGAGCGGGGGCTGACATATTCATGAGTTGATTTATCATGTTGAGTTGATAAACACCATTTTCAAGCATATCATTTCCGTTATAAAGGTTATCAAGCACAAGCAAATATTTCATTGCAAGTTGGTCGTAACTACCACCAGTGTTAATGATTTTGCCAAGGTCGCTAACTGAAAAACTAAGTTCAGTTGTAGCAGCTGTGAGCCTTTTGCCAAGTGCTTTAAGTTGTGAAGATTGTTCGGTTAAAAACATACGTTGTTCATTTGTTAGCTCAATTTCATTGTTATTCACTTTATCTATCAAATTTTGAGTTTCAATAATAGCATTGTTGAGTTGCTTTTTAAGTTCACAAAACTGGTTGCATTGTTCGTCAACATCGGCGGAGAGTGAATATAGAGTTGAAATACTTGTGTTTGTTGTTTTGTTTGTGTCGATTGTTGTACCGCTAGAAGTATTGTCAGTAGTGGTGTCGGTTTTATCAGTGTTTTGTGTGTTATTATCGGTTGAATTGCTGTCTGTGGTGTTATTGGTGTTAACGTTATCTTGCTTTGTTGTATCGCTTAAAGCGTCTACATTAACATTGTTTGTGTCCACAAGAATTTTGGCTGGCTGAACAGTTGGTGCGTCAACAATAGGTCTATCTTGGCTGTTATCAGGCAAAGTGGTTGGTTGTTGTTCGTCCAAGGCTGGTGTTTCAGTGTTTGCTTCGCTTGTGTTTGTTTGGTTAGCGTTGTTTGGCACAATTTTGGCTCGATTATTATTTTTGTTGTTTGATTGCTCTGTTGTTTGTTTTGTGCCAGCTTTTACTTGTTCATCTGCCAAGCCATTGACCAATTTTGCGTCTTCTGGCAGGGTTAAATTTAAGCGATATTTATTAAGCACTAATTTATTTAATTGGCTTTCACTTGCAGTAGAGTATTCTTTAAAATAGTTTTGAAAATTGGCAATATTGTGTTGGTACGCATCAAAAGATGTGTTTGCTTTTTCATGGTCGTCATTGCAGGCACAAAGTGCAACTGGAAGGCTGAGTATCGTTAAAATTGGTAAAATCTTTTTCATAAATTTCTCCTTATCGCTAGTATGCCTTAAAAATTAAATATTATTTATTAAAACGCAATTTGACGATGATTTACCTTATATTTTCAAGTTGTGAAATAATGTGTTGCACATTTAATTAATTTAATTATTTAAATTTAGACGGCTAGTTGTATAGGTTTACATGATTTTTGTTTGTTTTATGGTTTAAATTTAATTGTGGTGGAAATAATCAACTTGAATAAAATTGGAGATGTTATGGACAAAAACAAAAGGAACACAAACTATAATCTTTATGTTGATTCAAAAGTGCCAAAAACAAAAGCTTGGCCATCACTGCTTAAAGCATTTTTTTTAGGCGGACTGATTTGTGCAATAGGTCAAGGTCTGTTTGATTTTTACAGCCACTTTTTTCCAAATCTTGCGGAAAGTGAAGTTAGCACTTGTATGCTTATGACAATCATTTTTATAACATGCTTTTTAACTGGTATTGGTGTTTATGATGTTATTGGTGCGTGGGGCGGTGCTGGTTCGGTTATTCCTATCACAGGATTTAGTAACTCAATTTCAAGTCCTGCAATCGAATTTAAAAAGGAAGGCATTATATACGGCATCTGCGTTAAAATGTTCACCATCGCTGGCCCAGTGATTGTATGTGGTGTGGTTGGCTCTATTATTTGTGGCTTAGTTGGGTTGTTTATTTAATTTAGGTGGTTAAAATGCAAACAATAATATTGAAAAACGGAGCATATCTTTACAGCGGTTATAGTATGGTTGGACCAATGGAAGCAAAAGGTCCATTGAGAAGTTATTTTGATTTTTGCTTTAAAGACGATACCTTAAAAGAAAAAACCTTTGAAAAAGCAGAGCGTAAATTGCTAAAAAACATAATCAAAGGAGCAATCCAAAAAGCTTGCACAAATATAGGTGAGATAGACTTTCTATTTGGCGGAGATTTGCTTAACCAAATTGTTAGTTCTTCTTTTGCTGCACGCGACCTTAATTTGCCTTTTATAGGTCTTTATTCGGCGTGTGCAACAATGGCAGAAAGCCTTGCTTTGGCTGCTATATTTATTGATAATAATCTTGCACGCAACGCAATAGCGGCAACTTGCACACATTTCAGCAGTGCAGAAAGGCAATATCGTTTTCCGCTTGAACTTGGCAATCAACGTCCGCCAACAGCACAATGGACAATTACTGGTGGCGGCGCAAGTGTTATTTCAAGTTTGCCAAGCAATATTAAGATAAGTGCGGTAACATTTGGCAAAGTTGTTGATTATGGCGTTGCGGATGTTAATAATATGGGCGCTGCAATGGCACCTGCGGCAGCAGATACGATTGAAGAACATCTTTTAAATCGAAATAAAAAAGCCAGTGATTATGATTTTATAGCCACAGGAGATTTAGGCAAACTAGGCAGTGAAATTTTGATTGATATTATGGAACGCAAAGGAATAATTTTAGGCAGAAATTACGCAGATTGCGGCTGTATGATGTACGATAAAACTGAACGTGTTTTTATGGGTGGCAGTGGCGCAGGTTGTAGTGCTAGCATTTTAAACTCATACATTATCAGCAAATTAAAAAATGGTGATTACAAACGTGTTTTGTTGGTGTCAACTGGTGCATTGATGAGCACAACCACATCACAACAAGGCGATACAATACCAGGCATTGCACACGCAGTTGAATTTGAATATTGCCAACAGGGTGAAAGTAAAGATAAAGGCACATTAAAATCAAAGCCTCAAAATAATAAGAATAAGCCAGCACAATCTCAAAACGAAAAAAGCAGTATAAATGTTGACAGTAATAAATCAACTGCTGGCAAAGCTCAAACTAGAATTAATTTGAATAATCAATCAAAGGTAACTAAACGCACAAAAGGGGGCAAAAATGATTAATGTTTGGGACTACGTTATATCTTTTCTTGTTGGTGGGTTTATCTGCTTTTTAGGTCAAATATTGGTTATTCGCACAAAGATAACCACAGCACGCATTTTAGTGCTGTTTTTGGTGATTGGTATGGTGCTTGAAGTTTTTAATATTTACGCACCTTTTAAAGAGTTTGCAAAAGCTGGCGCCAGTGTGCCAATTATCGGCTTTGGTGCAAGCCTTGCACGTGGAGCAATCACAGCAACAAAAGAGTTTGGCGTGCTTGGTATATTTACTGGTGGTTTAACGGCGGCGGCAGGTGGCATATCTATGGCGATATTTGCTTCGTTTATATTTGCCTTAATATTCAGCAGCAAAAGCAAACGTGGCGGGCATTGACGATGGCGGTATAAGCAAACTTAAACTTTTTAGTTTTCACATGTGTTAAATAAACACAATAAATGTGTTTAAGTTGATGTTTCATCTATATGACAATATTTGGCGTAATTTAGCGTTTATTAATAAATCACACAAATAAATAATAATTTAATATATGAAAAAGGACAGGCGTAAAAATAAGACAAAGATTTTTGTAACTGTCTTTTTAATTTTAATTTTGTTTTTTTCCTATTACTTTTTTGTTGCAAGCCCAGTTATTAAAACATACTGTAAGGCAGAAACACGCGCATTAACTGAAAAGGCAATAAATTTGGCAGTGAGTAATGTTATTAACCGAACATTGAGTTATGATGCCTTAATTGACATTAACTATGGCACGAATGGTGAGATAATATCATTTTCAGCAAATCAATATGAAATAAACAGCATAAGCCGTGAAATAGTAAAAGAAGCACAGACACAAATTGCTAGTTTAGGCAAGGACGGTTTAAACCTTAAACTTGGCACATTAACTGGTATACCGATATTTATTGGACGAGGCTTTAACATTAACTTTAAACTTGTGCCAGTAGGGGCTGTAAGCAGCAATTTTGACAGCGAGTTTGATTCGGTTGGTATAAATATGACAAAGCACACATTGTTTTTGTATGTAAACACTCATATAAGCATTGTTATGCCAGTTAAGACTTATGATTTTTATTCAACCAACCAAGTTATGCTTGCAGAAAGCATCATAGTAGGAAAAGTGCCAGAAGTATATTTAAATGGTGGCAGTTTAGGAAAATCTTTAAATCTTGTGCCATAGCATTTGTGTTGAATTTTAAGTTGTGGTATAATAAGGCATATGGTATATTTTGACAACGCAGCCACAACAAAAATTAGTTCTGCTTCACTTGACGCTTATGTAAAAACAAGTGAACAGTTTTTTAATCCTAGTGCTTTATATGCACAAGCAGGTAAATCAAAACAGGTGTTAGAACAAACACGTGAATACTTTATAAAACACTTTAATGCACCTAGCAAATCAACGTTTATATTTACTGGTTCAGCAACAGAAGCAAATAATAGCGTTATAAACGCCAATTTAACAAGGACAGATAAAAAATACATATTTAGTGCGGGTGAACATAGCTCTATATACGAAACAGCCAAAGCGTATAAAGAAAAGGACTTTAATGTTGTATTTATCCCATTAAACAGCAATGGAACTGTTAACACAAGCAAATTGTATGCAGAGATAGATAATAAAACCGCATTTGTATCTATCATTCACGTAAGCAACGAAACAGGCGCAATAAATGATATACAAACCATAACAAAACGCATAAAGGCAATCAATCCAAACATAATGGTGCATAGTGATGGAGTTCAAGCACTTGGTAAACTAAATATCAATTTAGCGGCATTAGGCGTTGATTATTATACAATGAGTGCGCATAAGATAAACGGACCAAAAGGGGTCGCGTGCTTGTATGTTGCAAAGCCAAATCGTTTTAAGCCATTAATAATGGGTGGCGGGCAAGAAATGAACTTGCGTTCTGGCACTGAAAATTTGCCAGCTATTGTGGCATTTAAGGTGGCGGTTGAACAATTAACTGAGCATAACTTTTCTGCGCATAAGCAGGCTATTTTAAGCCAAATAACACAAGGCCATATTTTAGTTTCAAACAGCGACTGCGTTGATAATATCATTTCAATTTGTTTTAAGGGTGTGCGTGGCGAAACCATTTTGCATATGCTTGAAGAACAAGGCTTCTTAATTGGCACAGGTTCAGCATGTAACAGTAAGGCTGGATTTAACCGCGTGTTACAACCGATTGTTGATAAGGCATATATTGAAGGTGCAGTGCGTATTTCGTTTGGTGATGACGTTAGCATTGACGATTGCACACGTTTAGGTAAAGCGTTAGATAATGCTGTTAAAGATTACATTTCAAGGATAAAAAGATAATATGAACAATATAATTTTAATTAGATTTAATGAAATTCACTTAAAAGGTGGCAATAAAAAATATTTTACACACCTTCTTTTTGAGAATATAAAAACTGCACTTAAAGGGTATGAGTGTAAAATTGAAAATATACAAAACCGCTTGTTAGTTCGCAATTATAAGGACGAAGACGCGATAATTAATGAATTAAAGTGCGTTTTTGGTGTGCATTCAATCTCAAAAGCAGTTGAATTAGACACTTCTGTTGACGCAATTAAAAACTTTGTTGCAACAATCAAAATTGACGGAAGTTTTAAATGTGAAGTTAATAGGGCAGAAAAGTCTTTTCCAATAAAATCAAACGATTTTTGTGCTGATTTAGGCGAAATTGTTCTCAATAACAATCCAAATGCCTTTGTTGATATTCATAAACCAAAATCAATTATCTATGTTGATATACGAGAAAATGGCAAAACATACGTCTTTAACCATATTATTTACGCATATTCAGGATTGCCATTAGGCGAATATCGTGATGGTTTGCTTATGCTAAGCGGTGGTATTGATAGTCCAGTTGCAGGTTTTTGTATGGCAAAACGTGGTTTAAGGCAAGATATTTTACATTTTGACAGTTTTCCTTACACAAGCCCACAAGCTAAACAAAAGGTTATTGATATTGCCAAACGAGTTAAAAAATATATTGGCGCAAAATATATGTATATTTGCAGTATGACTAAATTGCAAGAAGAATTTCATATTCAATGTAAAACAGAATTTGCAATCAATTTGTTACGCCGTGCCATGATTAGGGTAGCAAACGGAGTATGCGCTAAATATAATTATAAAACAATCATTACAGGTGAAAGTTTAGGTCAGGTTGCAAGCCAAACAATTGAAAGTTTGACCAGCACAAATTCAGTGGCAGAATATCCAGTTTTACGTCCATTAATAAGTTTTAATAAGCAAGAAATTATTGAAATTGCACAGCAAATTGACACCTATGATTTATCAATTCTCCCTTATGAAGATTGTTGCACAGTATTTTTACCACGCAATCCAATTATTAAGCCAAAAATTGCAGATAGTTTGAAAGAAGAAGCTAAAATTATTGATTATCAACAAATGATAAACTACGTGCTTGAAAACATGGAAGTTATTGATCTAGATAAGCAATAATCAAACATAACTACATATAGTGTTGATTTCATATTGAATACACAATTCAAAGTCAAGTAAGACAAAAAAATGAGATATAATCTTTGCAAATTTTTTGATATACTTGACTTGTTTTTGCTTTTTATATATAATCATTATATCGTTGAATACGATTATATTTATTGAATTTACTAGTAGCTTAGCGTGATTATATTAATTTAACCGTTAAATTTTTAATGATTTTACGCGGCAATTAGATTTTATTTTGGCAATATTGTTTTTATGTGAAAGCTTTTTCTATGGAGAAATTTGCTCAATTTATGCCAAATACTATATTTTATAATTAAATATTTTTGTGTTACGATTTAAAGGATGGGATTATGGAATTAACAAATATGTTACTTTCTGTTAGCCCTGCACTTGCAACAATTTTATGTATTATTATGCTTTTGGTTGGCGGTGGCGCTGGTTTTGGCGTTACAGCGTTTGTTATTAACAAAAAAACCAAATCAACACGCGCAAATGCGGATAAAATTTTGGAAGAAGCACGTTTGCAAGCAGAAAAGATTAAAAAAGATCAAGTTGAACAAACAAACAAAGAAATTGATGTGCTTAAATCAACCTTTGAACGTGAAAATCGTGAAAGAAGGGAAGAAGCAAAACGCAGTGAAGAGCGTCTTTATGCACGTGAAGAATTGCTTTCTAAACGTGAAACAGCATTAGATAAAAAAGTTGATGAACTTGAAGCTAGTAAAGAGCGTATTCACAATCAAATTGAAGCGTTAAACAGCAAAGAAGCAGCTTTGGACGATATGCAAGAAAGCATTGTTAAAGAACTTGAAAAAGTAAGCGGTATGACAAAAGACCAAGCAAAGCAAGTTATTATTGACCGCTACACTGAAGAAGCAAAAATTGACGCTGTTAAAATTGCAAAAGAAATTGAAGACAAAGCAAAAGAAGAAGCCGATAAAAAGGCAAGGAATATTATCACATTGGCAATACAAAAATG
>CAKVCF010000008.1 GCA_934725795.1 uncultured Clostridia bacterium
GATTAATCTTCATCATCACCAAAAATTGCTTTGTATTCATCCATTGTTATAAGCACTTGACGTGGTTTGCTGCCTTCTTGTGGACCAATAAAGCCTGCACGTTCCATTTGGTCCATAATTCTGCCAGCACGGTTAAAACCAACTGAATAGCGGCGTGATATCATGCTGCCACTTGCTTGTTTGTTTTGAATGAATATTTTAAGGGCATCTTTAAGCACAGGGTCAAATTCCATTTCTCTTGGATTGACACCATCTGCACCATTTGACCTTTCTGCTTGATGTGGATTTTTGATTGTCTTGCCAGTATCTTCATCATAAACTGGTGTGTTGTGTTCTTTGATATATTCCACAACGGCTGAAATTTCAGCATTTGAAACAAACGCACCTTGAATACGCTTTGGTTCTGGCTTATCAAGAGGTTTGAATAACATATCGCCTTTACCAAGCAATTTTTCAGCACCGCCACCGTCAAGCACGGTTTTGCTGTCCATATAGTTGGTAAGTGCAAATGCAATACGTGAAGGAAGGTTTGCTTTAACTGTACCAGTGATAACGTCAACAGAAGGGCGTTGAGTTGCAAGCACAAGGTGAATACCTGCTGCCCTTGCTTTTGCTGCAAGTTTTGCAATTCTATCTTCAATTTCACGTTTTGCTTCAAGCATAAGGTCTGCAAGTTCGTCCACAACAATAACGATGTATGGTATCTTTTCTTCCACTTTGTTTTTAACAATATCAAGTTTGTTGAATTCGCCGATATTTACAACACGATGTTTTGCAAATAAGGCATAACGGCGTTCCATTTCTTTGATTGCCCAGTCAAGAGCATTGATTGCCATTTCTTTGCCTGTGATAACTTCTGGTATCAAAAGGTGTGGCAAGCCATTGTACTGTGTAAATTCAACTGTTTTAGGGTCAATCAAAATAAGGCGCAAATCTTGTGGACCAGCCTTATAGCACATTGAAAGAATCATGGTGTTAAGGCAAACAGATTTACCGCTGCCAGTGCTACCAGCAATAAGCACGTGAGGCATTTTGTCAAGGTTACAGAAGTTAATATCACCATTAATATCTTTACCTAAAACAAATGACAAAGGATTTGCACGTTGACGGAATTGTTCACTATCAATCAATTCACGTAAACTTACTGCACTAACTTGAGCGTTTGGCACTTCAATACCAACTGAATTTTTGCCTGGAATTGGTGCTTCAACACGGATTGAACCATTTGAAGCAAGTGTCATTGCAATATCGTCTGCCATTTGTGCTATCTTGTTAACTGATATACCACGTGGCATTGTAAGTTCATATCTTGTAACAGCTGGACCAACTTGAACATTGTTAACTTTTGCTGGCACTTTAAAGTCTTCCAACACTTGTTCAAGGCGAACAATGTTATCTTGCAATTCGTCATCACTGATATGATATGTGTTTTCTAAATAATTTAACAATTCAACAGGTGGTGCAACATATGGTGGGATCTCTTGTTTTGGTTTGATTTGGTCAATTTTGATTTGTTCAGGTTCTTCAACCAAAGTCTTTTTAACTGCATTTGGCAAATGAAATTTTGAAATATCCACGCTTGGACGCACAACTTCTGTTTCCACTGTGCTACCAAGGTTATCTTTATGTGGATTGTATGCAAATTCGTCCACATAATCTTGCTTGCTTAAATCAACGTGTTCTTCTTCCACTTCTGGTTCAGTTGATTTTGTTTCTGGTTCAAATTGTTCAGTTTCGCCACTGTATTCTTCTTCCGCACCATAACTTTCTTCTATGTGCGATAATTCGTCTTCCCCATAGTGATTATTGGTATTGCTTGTATAGTTGTTTTGTTGATTATAATTGTTGCTATAATCTTGGCTATAACTATTTTGATTTGCTGAATAGTTTGTGTTTTGACTTGCTGATTGATAACTATTTTGATTATCTGTATTTTGATTTGGTGCTGGTTCACGTGCTTGAAGTTCAGCGTATTCACTAGCATCAAAATCGTCATCTTCGTCCAAAATCAAATCGTCATATTCATCGTCTTTTTCTTCGGCTGAATAGCCATCTTCTTCACTTTCGTAATGATTTTGATTTGTATAATTGTTTTGTTGAGTTTGAGAATAATTGTAATTATTATTTTGCCCGTATTGAGTGTTAGATTGTGTGCTATCTTCACCGCCATCCATGAGTGCATCCATAATATTTGGTGTGATTTCTTCCGCATTTGCAGATTTTGTTGGTTGTGTTTGTTCCGCACTTGAATTTGTATAATTGTTTGATTGATAATTGTTTGCTGGTTGGCTGTTTACACTGCCGTATTGTTCTGCTTGCGAAGTTTGATTTGGAGTTTTGCGTGGTGTTGGATTAAAGAAATCGTCTGCGGTGCTTTCAGGCGGTATGATAGGGTCAATAGGTGTTAAAATATATTCACGTTTGTTTATAGGGCGAGATTCTGGTTTGCGTTCATTTATATTCACATTTGGCATACTGCTTGAAATGATTGTTGTTTCACCCTTTTCAAGCCCTAAACGGCGTTTTGCAAGTTTTTTGGCTGTTTCTTCTTGGTCAACAGGTGGTTGTTCTGGCATATTGAATTCAAAATCTTCAATGTTCTTAAAGTCAAATTTAGTTGGTTTTTCTGCCACGCCATACTCTTTTTCACGATTGAAATAATCAATGATAAGCCCAACAAACACTGCCAAAGCAATGGCACTGAAAATATATGCTCCAACAACTGTAAGCAATTTTGTGATTGGCCAACTGATTAAACTGAAAAGCAAGCCGCCAGCGGTTGTTTTTGCTTTGTAACTTGCTGCCAAAAATGCACCATAACTGCTTGCATCAAGGCGTGAACATAAAATCAAGTGGAAAATAAACCAAACAATGCAAACTGATGTAACAAGATAGGCTATGTAACGCTTTTTTGCTACAAATTGTTTTTTGCTAAGTTTGAGTGCACAAAAGAATATTCCTACAATGGAAATAGGATAAATGCTAAGACCAATAACACCTAAAATAACATTTTTAACAAAGTTTGATGGCAACACACATGCAATAAAAAGGCACAAAAACACAATCAACCAAACAAGGCTGTGGTTAATTTTGATTTTCTTTTTAGGTTTTTGTTCAATTGGTTTTTGCTTTTTTTCAGGCTTTTCTTTGATTTCTTTTTCTGGTTTTTTGTTAAATGAAGATTTATATATTGCCATTTGCCACCCTTTTACTTTGTAAAAAGTATACAACAAATTAACAAAAAAGCAAAGAATTTTATGCTCTCTTTGCTTTTCGACAAATTATCATATTTGTTTTTTGTTTTACTTCTTTTGCCTTTTTACGCCAAGCAGGCAGTTACTGTTGCTGGTTCAAAACCATTGTTCACAGCATATGCAAGTATTTTAGTTAAAGCCGCCACCGTTTTAGGTGTTGGATGCATCAAAATCAAATCACCGTTTGCCATGTCCTTTGTTGCACGTTTATATATAACATCTTCATTTTGGTCGCGCCAGTCGATTGTGTCGCGCGTCCACATTATGGTCTTATAACCTAAATTTTCGGCAGCGTCCACTGTGGTTTTGTTGTATGCCCCGCTTGGTGGAGCAAAAAGTGTCATTTCTATGCCTAAATTTTTGCTTATAACATCATGGCATGCCTTAATTTCTTGCGCATTTGCATCAAAACTTAATTTGTCTTGGTCTTTATGATAAAAACCATGATTGCCAAGTTCAAACCCGCGTGAATAAATTTGTTTAACCACGTCAATATTCTTAACCGCCCAACTGCCGCCAACAAAAAATGTTGCTTTAACTTTGTAAGCATCAAAAATATCTAACATATCTAACACACAATCTTCATTTTGATAGACATTCACCATAAAACTAACTTTATTTTGATTGGTGTTGCCAGAATAATAAACCCTTGCATCGGCTTGTACATTTAATGCACGTGCATTGCTATATGAAAGGGTTGCAAGTGTTAAAAACATTGCAACAATAACACAATTTGCAATAATGATACTTTTTTTCATATTTCAATTTATTAAAATTTGCTGATGTTTATGTTATTTAAAATTAAAATGCTTTTAAAATTCAACTTTAACTTAAAATAAGTTAATTTTACCACTCAATTTAACCAACGTCTATTGACAATATGCTGCTAATGTGTTAAATTAAAAAAAGAAAAAGGTAGGATTTTATGTTGAAAAATAATAGAGTTATTACAACCAGACAACAAATTGCAACATTAAGGGCTGATATGACAATGTCCGAATTGCGCAACAAAGAATATTGTGCACAAAGAGATGCTTACAAAGCATCACCAAAAGGCATTGCTGAAAGGAAAGAACGTGAAGCTATTCAAGCCATCACAAACGATATTGAAAACAAACGTTTGCAAGCGATTGAAGACCTTAAAAAATTGCGTAAATATTTAGTTGAACACATTTTGCATGATTTAGGCATTGATTGTCCTAACAGCCAAAGCATTGAATTAAGCGATGAGCAAGTTCAAGCAGTTATGTTTAAATATGCTGCAAATATCAATTATCTTACTGAAAACAGCAAGAAATTGGAAAAAATTGCCGAAGGCAAAAACAATTATGAATACATCAAACTTTACAGAGATTTAATTATTGCAAACAAAGCATTTGTAAAAGTTGCACCTGTTAGCACTTTCTATTATCCATCAAAGTTGTTTAGCAACAATGGTTTAACCGTTTCATCATTTGTTAAATTTAAAGATTTCTTTAATGAACAAGGTTATTTTGAAGATGAAATGTTTATAAAAGCAAATCAAAGATATTTCACTGGTTTAAAAGATATCTCTTCAATAACAGATTTTAATGAATTGAAAAAAGAATTGAGAAGCGACCCTTCACTTTTCACAGGCGTTAACAGAACAGTAAGGCAAACAATTTTCTCAAGCAAACTTGCTTTGGCTGAAATTTTGCATTCAGCACCAAACGTATTCTTGTATATGTCGCCAAAAGAAATGAACATTGCAGGTGATATGTGCTCTTCACTTGTTGGCAAAATTATTGCACGCAACCCTGAAGTTTTAGATAATCTTCCAGCAAATTTCTTTGACGTAAACAAACCAAAATTTGTGTTTAATGAACTTACAAAAGCACAAATTCATGAATTAGCAAAAGATTATTACAGCACCTACCCTGAACTTAAACGTTATATGGAAAAATATGTTAAAGGTTTAGAAAAAGCTAAAGTTCAAGCAGACGTTCAATCAAATCAAGACACTGACGACCTTAGCATTTAACTCTTACTGAATAAATAAAGTAAACACAATTTCACAGCACTTAAAAACAAAAAATGGCTTAAATCTAAGCCATTTTTTATTGCTGTTTTTTAATTTAAAACCACAAACTTTAAAATAAACAAATATTTTAAGTAGCGGTTTATTATTAAACTAAATCTTATTTACTTATGTTTATCTACATCAGTATTTGTAATTTACAATTAAAAACCTTGCTCACATTAAACTATATAAGATTAAAGTTTTTTAATAAGTTTCATATCAACACGGCCACGTTCGTCAATTTTGATTGTTTTAACAAGCACACGGTCGCCAACGTTTACAACGTCTTCAACTTTATCAACATGGTCTTTGCTGAGTTTTGAAATGTGAACCATACCTTCTTTGCCAGGAGCAACTTCAACAAACGCACCAAAAGCAGTTGTACGAACAACTGTGCCTTGGTATTCGCAGTTAAGTTCAAGGTCGGTTGCGATAGTTAAGATGATTTCTTTTGCACGTTGCATTTTTTCCATATCTGTTGCTGCAACGCAAACTTTACCATCGTCATCAATGTCAATTTTAACGCCAGTTTCTGCAATGATTTGGTTGATAACCTTACCACCTGAACCGATAACTTCACGGATTTTATCTGGGTCAATATTGAAAGATATAATTTTAGGAGCATATTTAGAAAGTTCTTTGCGTGGTTCTTTGATTGTTTTAAGCATAAGGCGCAAAATTTCCAAACGGCCAACACGTGCTTGTTCAAGCGCGGTTGTTAAAATGTTACGGTCGATGCCGTGGATTTTGATATCCATTTGAATTGCTGTGATACCTTTGCTTGTACCTGTAACTTTGAAGTCCATATCGCCAAGGAAGTCTTCCAAACCTTGAATATCGGTTAAAACTGCAACCTTGTCGCTATCTTTATCTTTCATCAAGCCCATAGCGATACCTGCAACTGGGGCTTTAATAGGAACGCCTGCGTCCATAAGTGCCAAAGTACTGCCACATGTTGAAGCCATTGATGTTGAACCGTTTGAACTTAAAACATCACTAACTGTGCGGATAGCATATGGGAATTCTTCTTCACTTGGAAGCACTGCCAACAATGCTCTTTCAGCCAAAGCACCATGACCGATTTCACGTCTGCCTGGTGAACGCAAAGGTTTTGCTTCGCCTGTTGTGTAGCCTGGCATATTGTATTGGTGCATGTAGCGTTTATATTCTTCAGTGTCCAAACCTTCAAGTTCTTGCGCTTCACTTATCATACCTAAGGTACAAGTTGTAAGCACTTGTGTTTCGCCACGTGTGAACACGCCTGAACCATGAACACGTGGAAGCAAACCAACTTCACACCAAATTGGGCGGATTTCTGTTAATTTTCTGCCATCTGGACGAATACCCTTATCAAGCACTTTACGGCGTACTTTTTCTTTTTTCAAAGCATACAATGCAGCTGCGATGGCTTTTTGTTGGTCTGGGAAAATTTCTGCAAAATGTTCTTGAATTTCTGCGTCAATTTCTTCTTCAATAGCATCACGAACATGACGGTCAAATTCTTTTAACATTTCGTCATATTTCTTGTCAGCATATTCTCTAACTGCTGTGTTGATTTCATCTGGCACAACGTCATAATGAATATGTGAATTGATTTGTTTGCCTTCCTTACCAAACACTGATTTCATAATTTTTTCTTGGAAAGCAACTTGTTTTTTGATTTCTTCATGCGCAAACATGATAGCATCAATCATAAGTGATTCACTAACTTCTTTTGCACCTGCTTCAACCATTAAAACGGCTTCTTTTGTGCCTGCAACGGTTAAGTCAATACAACTTTCTTCAAGTTGTGCTGGTGTTGGGTTAACAATAAATTTACCGTCAATGCAACCAACTTTAACAGCACCTGTTGGGCCTTCAAATGGAATATCACTTACTGACAAAGCAATAGAACTGCCAAGCATTGCAAGTGGTTCTGGCATAATATCAGTGTCCACTGAAAGTGGAGTTGCAATGATTGTTACGTCATTATAAAAACCTTTTGGAAACAATGGGCGAAGTGGACGGTCAATCAAACGAGAACGCAAAATAGCAGCATCGCTTGCCCTACCTTCACGTTTTTTCCAGCCGCCAGGAATTTTGCCTACGCTATACATTTTTTCTTCATAATCCACACTGAGTGGGAAAAAGTCCATACCTGGACGTGGAGCCGCAGCCATTGTTGCGTTAACCATAACAACTGTATCGCCACATGTTACAATGCAGTGTCCAGATGCTTGACCACAGTACTTGCCAAGGGTTACTTCAACAGTTCTGCCTCCAATTTCTGTTTTAAATTTTGATTCTTTCATTTCTTTCTCCTATAATAAACCGATTTAATTATAGCACAATAATCATAAAAGTAAAAATAATTTTTGCGTCAAACCAAAAAATCAAAGCATAAACATAAGATAATCACTCTAACCAAATTGCATATATTTGCAAATTTTGCAAAGTTGTGTTAGCATATCACTATAAAAAATTCAGCCAAAACTTTTTAAAAGGATAAATATGAAAAAGAAATATAATTTTATTTTCTTTATGATTTGGGGCTTGCTGTTTGGCGGTATTCCACTTGTTGCAATCGTTGCCAGCGGTCAATTTCAACCTTGGATTTTGCTTTTTGTTGTGATTGGTGCATGTGCCTTTATTTATGGCATTGTTGCAATGGTAAAAGCAATTAAAGATAAAGCAGTGTTAAAGCACGGCAAGGACGGCGTTGGCACATTTATTTCAGCAGTTGGTTGTGGCTCAGTAAACAATGTGCCTATGTTTAAAATTGAATTTGAATACATTAACGATAATGGCGAAACTAAACACGAAACCACAAATGAACAATATACTTACGATGAAGTGGAACTGTTTAAAGCTCTTGAAAAATTTGATATTAAATACACAGACTCTAACGCGGTTATAAAACCAAATCAAAAATTTGCTAACGTTAAGAGGTCTGTTTTGAACCCCGCAGACCAAAGCAAAGAAAACGCACCAAAGCAAGAAGAAAAACATATTTGTAAATATTGCGACACTGAATATGTTGGTGATAAATGCCCTAATTGTGGTGCATCTAAAAACAAATAACATAAATAATTATTTGCATTTTTTATTAATTGACTAAAAAGGCAAACATAAAATATGAAATGTAAATTTTAAAAACTTGAATATTCACAAAAGGTTGTATCTAAACACAATTTAGGCAACAATCATATTTAGGCACATTTAGGCAACAAAAAAAGAACACTTTATGTGTTCTTTTTCAATTAACCACGGATACTAAGTTTAGCCTTGATTGAACGTGCGCGGTTGATGTCAACACTTGCAAGATAGTCTAACATTTTTTTACGTTGAGAAACCATTTGGTTCAAACCACGTGTTGAGTGTTTGTCTTGTTTGTTGACTTTAAGATGTTCGGTCAAGTTATTGATACGTGCTGTGAGTAATGCGATTTGCACTTCTGCTGAGCCAGTGTCTTTAGCATCTTTGCCGAATTCTTTAACAATTTCTTCCTTGTTAATCATTTTCTCTCTCCTTTATAAAATTCGCCTATAACCGCGCAGGCGTTGAGAGTTCGCACCACTGCAGTTAAGGTATGATTAGATTATATATAGTTAAAACCAAATTGTCAATAGTTTAAAAAAAGTTTGTTCACCATTATTGTTCCATTATATTGTGTTATTTAAACCATTGTTTGTAATTGTCAATTTTATTAGTATTGCCAAATTAAAAGTGCGAGAGTTATTTTGTTGCATCAAACCATTAAACGATTAAATAAATTTAACTGAATTGCACACACTAACCACACGGGGAAGAAATGAGAAAAGTTTTTTGGTTCTGTTTTATTTTGGTTTTAGCAGTGGTTGGCTGTTGTGTTTTTGTGCCAGTTGGTAAGCAAATTGCAGATTTACCAGACAATATGGTTGTAACCTATGACGATATTTTGCAGGCAAATGAAAACGACATTTATTCACCAGCAATAAATTTAGATTTGCCTAAAAATATAAATGTCAATAACAACAGCAGCTTAACTGAAACCACAATGAAAGTTAAATTTTTAAACCTTTTTACCATTAAAAAAATAAAGGTGCAACTGCTTACTGATACCAGCGTGTTTGTTGGCGGTGAAACTATTGGCTTTAACCTGTTTGGCGATGGTGTTATTTGTGTTGGCAACAATGCAGTTGTTGGTCAAAATGGCATTGAACAACCTGCAAATGACGCCAACATAAAAGACGGTGACGCTTTGGTGGAAATTGAAGGCATTCACATAAAAAGTGTAGAAGATATAGACCGCATAATAAATCTTCCAAACCTTCAAGGCAAAACATTAAATATATGTTTAAATCGTGGCAACAAGCAAGTAAAAACCACAATCACACCAGTTTATGATTTGCTAACAAAAAAATATAAACTTGGGCTTTGGGTCCGCAACAATACAAGTGGTGTTGGCACGCTCACTTATGTTAAGCAAAACGATTACCGCTTTGGTGCAGTTGGCCACCCTATCGTTGACAGCAGTTTAGGTGAAAATTTTGTTGTAAATTCTGGCAACCTTTATAAATGTAAAGTGCTTGGTATAAAAAAAGGTGAAAAAAACAGCCCAGGTGAAATACGTTCATCAATAAATCTTGGTGAAGACGCCATTGGCTTGGCAGACACAAATTGCAAATATGGTGTTTATGGCAACATTTTAAACAAGTCCATAATTGATGCAAACCGCACTGCAAATTTAGGTGGCAGGCTTTCAGTTAGGCTTGGAGATGCCAAAATTTGTTGTGATATTGACGGCAAAGGCATTAAAGAATATGACATTAAAATTATCAAAGCGAACAAGCAAAACACTGCCGATGATAAAAGCCTTACAATAAAGGTAACCGACAAAACCTTAATTGAAAAAACTGGTGGAATTATTCAAGGCATGAGTGGCAGCCCAATAATTCAAAACGGCAAAATTGTTGGTGCTGTAACACACGTGTTTTTAAACGATCCAACGCGTGGCTATGGCGTATATATGGATTGGATGATTAATAACTAACCATAGATATAGTATATTAATATTAAAACTAAAACCTTGCCGTTTTTCTGCTTAAACAATCAATTTTCAACATAAAAAGCACACAATCAAGTGTGCTTTTTTATCTTTTATATTTCAATAAATCATTTTACATTTGTTAAAAATTTAACTTTAAAACTGTGTTGAAAATTGTATTATTCGCTATTAAATTGTGTGTTATTAGCAAAATAAATTTAGCCTATTTTTCTTATCAACAGATAAGTGTTGTTATAAGTTACATCTGCTGCATTAGTGGTTGTAACAACTACAGTTGCTTCTTCTGTTGGTGCGTAGAGATATACTCCTGACAAATCAGTTGTGCTGTTGGCAATGCCTGTGCGTCTGGTTGCGGTTTCAAGTGTGCCACCAAGGGTCAAAGCAATGGTTGGCACTGTGGTAGAACTACTTACTGCATTTGTGCCATATTCAATCAAATAACTGCCAGCAGTCAAAGTTACTGAATCTGATGTACCTGCAAGTGTAATATCTGTTTGGCTTGCTGGATATTCAGCAGTTAATGAGAAGGTTGGATTTGCACCAGTTACTTGTGTGTTGGTGTAAAAAGCAGTGGAAAGTGCAGTTTCTCCGCTAGGGCCGATCGGACCTGTTGGTCCCGTAGGTCCAGTTGGACCAGTAGGGCCTGTTGCTCCCGTTTCGCCTGTGGCTCCTGTTTCTCCCGTTGGACCTGTTGGTCCAGTAGGTCCAGTTTCACCTGTAAGACCAGTGGCTCCTGTAGGGCCTGTAGGACCTGTCGCACCTGTATCGCCTGTCGCACCTGTTGGACCCGTAGGACCTGTGTTGCCTGTCGCACCTGTTGGACCCGTAGGACCAGTTGGTCCTGTTGCACCTGTTAAACCCGTAGCTCCTGTTGGTCCTGTAGGGCCTGTAACGCCCGCAGCGCCAGTAGGACCTGTTGGACCCGTAGGACCTGTCGCGCCAGTTGCACCTGTTAAACCTCTTGGCCCTTGAGGACCAGTTGGACCTGTTATGCCAGTGTAAATAATTCTATTGATATTTGATTCCCCTTGTGTTGGTGGTTGTGGACGTGGTGAAAAGCAACAAGGGGTAAAATTACAACAACTCATAATTTCTCCTTTTAAAAATTCGGCAAAAAACCAAATCTTTACTTCATAATATGTAAAAATTAGAAGTTTGTTATTCGTGAAATATCTTCCACCAATATTGATAAAAAAACTAAGTTTTTAAAAAATATATTTTGTAGTTATCCACTATAAATGCACAGTATTTAAGCAAAACAAAAAAGGTAAAAGCAAGGGTTAAATTTTAAAAAACTTTAGCATAAAATATATATGCGGATTTTTGATAATCTTAAAGACTGTTTAGTCAAAAAGAAAGCCTTATTCATTTGCCTGATAATTTTAGCAGTTGTGTGTATAGTGCTTGGTGTGTTTTCTGCAATCAGCATAAGCAATGGCATTTTTGATATTGATTTAAGCAACGTTGCATATATAAGATTTTTGCGTGGCAAAATTGGTTTTGCTTCGTTTGTATTTAATTGCATTATGACGGTGGCATTAATTTGGTTAGTTATGATATTGTGTTTTGCAAAGCCTTATACCGCAGTGCTGTCAATTATATTTTACCTTTATTTTGTTTATAGCCAAACCGTGATTTTTGTAAGCATAATTATGATTTATGGCTTCTTTAATGTGTTGATTATGATATTGCTATTATTGATTTTGCTATTGGTGGAATTTGCGCTGTTGCTGATTGTTGCCATTGAATTATCTTGCCTTTGCAACACACAAAATTATTTTGGTTGTTGCTTTAACATTAATAAAAGCAGATTGCTTATTTATTCTATTGCACTGCTTGCAATTATTTTTGTGTTTTGTTTGGTTACCCTTTTGTTTAAATCTTTTGTTGTTTTGTTGGTTTATTAAAATTTAAAAGATTTAGCAAAATACTTTGTCATTAATAATATTGATTTGTTTTTTCTTTTGTCATTGTTTGCAATTAAAACAGATAATTATCAAGTCTAGCATAAAACATTATCGCTTAAAAATATATTGTTAAATTTAAATCTGCACACATTGATTTGAAAATAATAAAAAAAATATATTTATTTAATTAAAAATCAATTTTTTAACCTTTTAAATATATTTTTTAATAATTTATTTATTTTTTATTTTAATTTAATTAATTTTATTCACTTTAAAATAAATTTAATTATTTTTTTTATTTTTAAAATATTTTTATTTGCATTTTAAATTTTATAAAATAAATATTTTTGTTAATTCAATTATATGTTTTGGTTTTTATCTTTTTGATTTTACATTTGGCAACATCTTTTTTAAATACATACCTGTAAAGCTGTTCTTGTTTTTTGCAATTTCTTCTGGTGTGCCAACTGCAACAATGTTACCACCATTGTCGCCTCCTTCTGGCCCCATATCAATGATATAGTCAGCGGTTTTAACAACATCCAAATTGTGTTCAATAACAACCACCGTGTTGCCTTTACCAACCAAACGCATCAAAATGTCTACCAACTTTTTAACGTCATAAGAGTGCAATCCAGTTGTAGGTTCGTCCAAAATATAAACTGTGTTGCCTGTATCACGTTTTGTAAGTTCACTTGCCAATTTAAGCCTTTGTGCTTCACCGCCTGAAAGTGTTGTGCCATTTTGACCAAGTTTAACATAACCTAAACCTACATCAACCAAAGTTTGTAAAATACGTTTGATTTGTGGTATAGCGTCAAAAAATTCATAAGCTTCGTCAATGGTCATTTCCAAAACGTCATAAATGTTTTTGCCTTTATATTTTACGTCCAATACTTCGCGTGAATAGCGTTTGCCGCCACACACTTCACAAGGTACAAACACGTCAGCCATAAAGTACATTTTAAGCCTTTTCACACCATCGCCCATACATGCTTCACATCTTCCACCAGGAACATTAAAGCTAAATTTGCCTTGGTCAAAGCCCTTTTCTTTTGCTGTTGGAGTTGACGCAAATAATTCACGTATTTTTGTGAACAAACCAGAATAAGTTGCAGGGTTGCTACGTGGAGTTCTGCCTATTGGTGATTGGTCTATTTGAATAACTTTATCAATGCCTTCGTCCCCTAACATTGCCTTTAAATTCTTCTCTTGTTCTCTTTTGTTCAATTTATTAAACAATGCAAGATAGAAAATGTCATTAACCAAAGTTGATTTACCGCTGCCACTAACACCAGTAACACAAGTTAAAACGCCACGTGGAATTGCAACGTCCAAATTATGAATGTTGTGTTCGTTACAACCTAGCAATCGTATAAAACCTTTGTCAGTTAATCGGCGTGAAGTTGGCACTTCAATTTTCATTTCACCAGACAAGAATTTGCCAGTGATGCTTCTTGGACAAGCAATCAAATCGTCCACACTGCCAGTTGCAACAATTTCACCACCATGCACACCTGCTTTTGGACCAATATCAACAAGATAGTCCGCTTGACGAATGGTGTCTTCATCGTGTTCAACAACAATTAATGTGTTGCCTAAATTACGCAAATTTTTAAGTGCATCTATCAATTTATCGTTATCGCGTTGGTGCAAACCTATGCTTGGCTCGTCCAAAATATACAACACGCCACTTAAACCACTGCCTATTTGAGTTGCAAGCCTGATACGTTGTGATTCACCACCTGAAAGTGTGCCAGCACGGCGTGATAATGTTAAATATGTTAAACCAACATTAACCAAAAATGAAAGGCGGTTACTGATTTCATTTACAATGCTTTGTGCAATTTTTTGTTCATTTTCAGTTAACTTTAAGTTTGAAATAAAGCCATAAAGTTTGATAATTGACATATCGCACAAATCCGCAATAGATTTACCTTCAATTTTGATTGAAAGCGCACTTGGATTTAAGCGTCTGCCTTGACATTCTGGACAAGTATCTTCGC